>JBHYGP010000096.1:0-5776 GCA_051858935.1 Sphingomonas sp. | reverse complement strand
GGCGCCATTCAGCCGATCGGGTTTCTGATCGCGCTGACCGCCGACTGGATCGTGGCACGCAGTTCGGCGAACCTGCCCGAGTATCTGGACTTCTACCCGGAACAGCTGGTTGGCCATCCCCTGGCGGAGTTTCTCGCCCCGCCGGTGATCCATGACCTGCGCAACCGCACCGCGATGCTGCGCGGGCCCGATGCGGTCGAGCGTCTGTTCGATGTCGAACTGGTCCCGGGCAAGGACCGGTTCGACATTGCGATCCACCTGTCGGGCGGCCAGATCGTAATTGAGGGACAGCGGTCTTCGGGCGAAGTCGGCGACGTCACCGGCATGGTGCGCTCGATGATCGCGCGGCTCGACCAGTGCGGCGACCTCACATCCTTCTTCCGCGAAGGCGCACGTCAGGTCCGCGCCCTGACCGGCTATGACCGCGTCATGGTCTATCGCTTCGCCGCCGACGGATCGGGCGAGGTCGTCGCGGAAGCATGCAAGCCCGGCATTGGCCGCTTTCTCGGCCTGCACTATCCGGCGAGCGATATTCCGGCACAGGCGCGCGTCCTGTACACGCGCAGCCTGTTGCGCGTGATTGCCGATGTCGATGCGACCCCGGTGCCGGTCGTTCCCGAACTCGACGAAGTGGGGGAGCCGCTCGACCTGTCGCTATCGCTGCTGCGCTCGGTCTCGCCGATCCATATCGAGTATCTGCGCAATATGGGTGTGGGCGCGTCGATGTCGATCTCGATCCTGGTCGATGGAAAGCTGTGGGGCCTGTTCGCGTGCCACCACTACGCCCCGCGCCACCCCAGCTTCGAGCGCCGATCAATCTCCGAGCTGTTCGCCCAGATGTTCTCGATGCGGCTCGAAAGCCGCGAGCGGCAGCAAACGGTGGAGTTTGAACGCCGCGCGCGCGATATCTCCGATCAGTTGCTTGGCGCGGTCGCCTCTGACGAAACGCTGCTGCGCGATCCCGACTGGCTCGCCGACATCCTGACCAACGCGATTCCAGCCGATGGCGTGGGTGTCTGGCTCAACGGCAGCTATGCGTTCTCCGGCATCACCCCGCCGACCGACGATTTCCGCCGGATCATTCGCGCGTTGAACGCGACCGCCGCAGGGAAGGTGTTCGCGACCGATCATATCGGGTCGCTGATCGTCGATGCCGAGCCGTTTGCAGGCAGCGCCGCCGGGCTCCTCGCCATCCCGATCTCGCGCTCGCCGCGCGACTATGTCGTGCTGTTCCGCAGCGAATTGGTGCGCTCGATCCGCTGGGCAGGCGACCCGCACAAGCCGGTCGAATATGGTCCCAACGGCCCGCGCCTGTCACCGCGCGCGAGCTTCGAGGAGTGGAAGGAGCTGGTCCGTGGCCGATCGCGCCCCTTCACCGCATCCGAATTGCGCGTGGCCGAGACGCTGCGCGCAACGCTGATCGAAGTCGTCCTGCGTCTAGCCGATGAGGCATCGGCCGAGCGCCAGCGCTCCGGCGCGCGGCAGGAATTGCTCATCGCCGAGCTGAACCACCGTGTCCGCAACATCCTCGGCCTGATCCGCGGCTTGATCCGTCAGGCCCAGCCCGAGGAAGAGTCCGTCCGAAATTTCGTGAAGGTCGTCGACGGCCGGATCCACGCGCTCGCCCGCGCGCACAACCAGATTACCGAGGATCACTGGGGTCCGGCCTGGCTTCAGGCGCTGATCGACGCCGAAGCTGCAGCCTTTGCCGAAGAGGGCGAGCGCATCATCTGCGAAGGCGAGCCGGTGATGCTCAATCCCCAGGCCTATTCGACCATGGCACTGGTGCTGCACGAGCTGGTCACCAACTCGACCAAATATGGCGCGCTCTCGGTTCCCGGCGGGACGGTGAAGCTGAGCTGGACCTGCAATGCGCGCGGCTACCTGCTGCTCGAATGGCGCGATCTGGACGGACCGCCGGTCAAGCCGCCGTCGCGCAGGGGGTTCGGCACCACGATCATCGAACGCTCGGTTCCCTATGATCTCGGCGGCGAGGCGGTGGTGCGCTACGCGACGCCGGGCTTCGAGGCCGATTTCTGCATTCCCGCGCGCCATGTGTCGAAGCCGCGCGAGGGCGGCGCACCGCTGATTCGCTTCCCGCGCGCGCCGCACGGCCATCGCGAGGATCCGCCCGCCGACCTGCTCGAAGGTCAGCGGCTGTTGCTGGTCGAGGACAGCCTGATCATCGCGCTCGACGCGGAGGATATCGCGACGCGCCTGGGTGCGGATGTGATGACCGCCGCGTCGGTCGATGCAGCGCTCGACCTGATCGCCGCCCAGCCGCCGACGGTGGCGATCCTCGACATCAATCTGGGCAGCACCACGAGCTTTGCGATTGCCGATGCGTTACTCGAACGGCGCATCCCGTTCATGTTCGCCACCGGCTATGGCGAACAGGCGCAATTCCCCGACCAGCATCGCGGTCGTCCGGTGGTGCAGAAGCCCTATACGATGGAGAATATCGCCCGCGCGCTGGCGGATATGCTGGGCTAGCCCAGCACCCGCCCTGCCACCGCGTCCAGTTTCGCCAGCACCTCCGGGTCGCGGACATGCGGCGCGGTGATCAGCGCGGTGTCGAGGCAGGTGTCGATCGGCGATGCGTCACGCTCGACCGGAAGCGCACGGAGCAGGTTGACCACCATAGCCCGCGCCTTTTCCGCATTGGTCGACAGCTGCGCGATCACCTGCGCGACATCGACCGCCGCCTCTTCTTCGCGCCAGCAATCATAGTCCTTGACCATCGCCACCATCGCGAAGGGCAGCTCGGCCTCGCGCGCCAGCTTTGCCTCGGGCATCGCGGTCATGCCGATCACATCGCAGCCCCAGCTGCGATAGAGATGGCTTTCGGCGCGGGTCGAGAATTGCGGCCCCTCCATCACCAGACAGGTGCCACCGCGATGCACGGTCGCGCCCGCCGCTTCGGCAGCATCCGCCGCCAGTCCCGCCAGCCGCGGGCATACCGGATCGGCCATCGAGACATGCGCCACCATGCCAGTGCCGAAGAAGCTCGACGGGCGCCCCTTGGTTCGGTCGATGAACTGGTCGACGATGGTGAACGTCCACGGCGCGCGCTCCTCCTGCAGCCCGCCGACCGACGACACCGACAGCACGTCGGTTACCCCCAGCCGCTTGAGACAGTCGATATTGGCGCGCGCGTTCAGTTCAGACGGGCTGATCCGGTGGCGGCGCCCGTGGCGGGGCAGGAACGACACGCGGACATCCCCCAGCCGCCCGGTGAAGATCGCGTCGGACGGCTCACCCCAGGGCGAGTCGACCTCGACCCATGCTGCGTCCTCGATCCCGGCGACGTCGTACAGCCCCGATCCGCCGATGATCCCGATATGCCAATCGCTCATGCCAGCCCCTGTTTGCTCACCTTGGGCCGCGCATAGGCGAAGTAGATGACAACCCCGAGCAGGTTCCAATAGAGGAAATAGAGCTGGGTCGTGGCCGGAAGGCTGAAGAACAAATAGGCGCAGCCCAGCACCGCGATCCCCCCGACCAGCCACCAGAGCGGCGTGCGGAACATGCGCGGCGCGTCGGGTGCACGACGGCGCAGCACCATCATGCAGATGGCCACCGCCGCGAACGCCACCAGCGTCCCGGCATTGGCCAGCGCTGCGATCTCTTCGATCGGCAGCAGCCCGGCGATCACGCTGACAATGATCGCGGTGAAAATGGTGATCCGTACCGGCGCGCCGCGCGACGAGACCTTCGCCAGCGCATTCGGCAGCATCCCGTCGCGCGCCATGGTGAAGAAGATGCGGCTTTGCCCGAACAGGAAGCCGAGCAGCACGGTGGGAAGCGCGATCACGGCGGAGATGGCGAGGAAGGTGGCGAAGCGCGGCTGGCCAAGTTCGCGCAGGATCAGCGCCAGCGGCTCGGGGCTGTCGGCAAATTGCGTGTAGGACAGCGCTCCCACCGCCGCGACCGCGACGAGCATGTAGATGGCGACGCACGCGACCATCGATCCGACGATGCCGATGGCGAGATCACGGCCGGGGTTCTTGGTCTCCTCCGCCGCAGTCGAGATCGCGTCGAAGCCGTAGAATGCGAAGAAGATGATCGCGGCGGCGGCCATCACCCCGCGCTCGACCCCGTCCGCCGATACGCTCTTGGCGAAACCGAACGGCGCAAAGGGTTCGAAATTCGCGCCGTTGAAATAGGGCAGAGCGACCGCGACGAACACGGCCAGCGCGACGATCTTGACGATCACCAGCCCAGCATTGAGCGTCGCGCTCTCGCGCGTGCCGAGGCACAGCAGCCCGGCGACAACGGCGATGATGACGATCGCGGGGATGTTGACGATCCCGCCCGCGTGCGGCCCCTGCATCAACTCCATCGGCACCCCGGCCCAGGATTGCAGCAGCGGCGCGGCGTAGCCCGACCAGCCGACCGCCACCGCGCTGACCACCAGCGAATACTCCAAGATCAACGACCAGCCGACGATCCAGGCGATGATCTCGCCCAGCACGGCATAGCTGTAGCTGTATGCGCTGCCCGACGCCGGCATCATCGTCGACATCTCGGCATAGGCAAGCGCGGCGGCGGCGCAGATCGCGCCGGCAATGACGAAGGACAGGATCACCGCCGGCCCCGCCTTGCCCGCCCCGACGCCGATCAGCGTCAGGATGCCGGTGCCGACGATCGCACCGATGCCAAGCGCGATCAGATGCGGCCAGGACAAGGTCGCCGCCAGCCGGTGCTCGGGCGCATGATCCTCCACGCCCTTCACGCTCTTCGTGCGAAACAATCCCTCGGCCATGCGATCCCCCCGTCTGTGATTGAGGGGTGCGACGGACGGGCGCGGACGTCAACGGTTCATCCCGCCGACATGCGACAAGGTGCAGCGTTGCGCCACCATGAAGGAGTCCCGGCCATGCACCGCCGTCTGTTCCTGACCACGATCGGCGCGACCGCAGCCGCCCCCGCGCTTGCCCAGCGAACCCCGCCGCGCGAACCCAATCCGCAGATCGACTATGGCGGGTTCGAGCGGCTGACCGGCGACGTCCGCCAGTTGCGCGCCCGGCGTCTGTTACCCTTTGCCAAGTTCAAGGAGCAGGCTGCATTGCGCGGCACCCTGCTGCTCGACGCCCGCTCCGAAACCGCGTTTAGTGAAGGGCATATCCAGGGTGCGGTCAATTTGCCCTTGCCCGATTTCAACGCTGAATCGCTGCAGACCACGATCGGCGAGCCGGGGCGGATGATCCTGATCTACTGCAACAATAATTTCTCGAACCGCCGCCGCCCGGTGCCGATGAAGGCCGCGCCGCTCGCGCTCAATATTCAGACCTTCATTAACCTGGTCGGCTATGGCTATTCGAACGTCTGGGAACTCGCCGATGTGATCGATTTCAACGATCCAAAGGTCGAGTGGGTGCGCGGGGTGACGTGATCGACTCCGTGCTCCTGCGAAGGCAGGAGCCCAGGGTTACAAAGGGCATCGCGCGTGGCTCTGGGCTCCTGCCTTCGCAGGAGCGCACGGCACCTAAGCCGGTGCCCGCACACTCTTCAACAACGTCTTGAACCGCGTCCCATCCGCCTCGCGCACGGTAATCGTCACCGCGCCAGTCTTGCTGGTATTGAGGTCCTCAACGGTCCCGGCGCGACCTTTGTGGCGGCCGGCGACCACCGCGCACGCATCGCCATTGCCGATCACGCCGGACACTGCGCCCCGCTGTCGATCCACGCCTTGGTCAGCGCGCCGAACTCGGCCTGAGTCCCCGGCGCGGGCGTCCGACCCGGCCCCGGGTTCCAGCCCCATCCGACCAGCGTG
>JBHYGP010000095.1:0-5781 GCA_051858935.1 Sphingomonas sp. | reverse complement strand
CAAGGGCTATGCCGCCTTCACCGGCAAGGATTCGGTCAAGGTCGGCGACCGTGAGGTCCGCGCCAAAAACATCGTCATCGCCACCGGCTCCAGCGTCACCCCGCTGCCCGGCGTCGAGATCGACCAGCAGGTCGTCGTCGACTCCACCGGCGCGCTCGAACTGGCCAAGGTCCCCGAGCATCTCGTCGTCATCGGCGGCGGCGTGATCGGCCTTGAGCTGGGCAGCGTGTGGCGCCGCGTCGGCGCGAAGGTCACCGTGGTCGAATATCTCGACCAGATCCTCCCGGGCTTCGACGGCGATGTGCGCAAGGAAGCGCAGAAGCTGTTCAAGAAGCAGGGTATCGAGTTCAAGACCGGGACCAAGGTCACCGGCGTCGCAGTCAACGGCGGCAAGGCGACCGTCACCGTCGAACCCGCCAAGGGTGGTGCTGCGGAAACGATCGAGGCGGACAACGTCCTCGTCGCGATCGGCCGCCGCCCCAACACCGATGGCCTCAACCTCGAAGCCGCTGGCCTGTCGGTCAACGCGCGCGGTCAGATCGAGGTCGGGCATGAGTTCGAAACCGCCGTCGACGGCATCTGGGCGATCGGCGACGTCATTCCCGGCCCGATGCTCGCGCACAAGGCGGAGGATGAGGGGATTGCGGTTGCGGAGAATATCGCGGGGCTGACCGGCATCGTGAACCACGACCTGATCCCGTCGGTCGTCTATACCATGCCCGAAATCGCCGGCGTCGGCCTCACCGAGGAAGCCGCGAAGGAAAAGGGCGAGGTCAAGGTCGGCAAGTTCCCGATGGCCGGCAACAGCCGCGCCAAGACCAACCACAACACCGACGGCTTCGTGAAGGTGATCGCCGACGCCAAGACCGACCGCGTGCTTGGCGTGTGGATCATCACCAGTGTCGCCGGCACAATGATCGCGCAGGCGACGCAGGCGATGGAATTCGGCGCGACGTCGGAAGACATCGCCTATACCTGCCACGCCCATCCGACGCACAGCGAGGCGATCAAGGAAGCCGCGATGGCGGTGACGGGCAAGCCGATTCACGTCTGAGGCATCCACGCCATCCGGTTTTTTCCGAATGGCACTCAAACCCGCTCCTTAGTCCCTTTTTAGAGCGTTGCTTCTATAGTGGGGTGAAGGAGACGGGCATGGGGCGATGGCTGAATAACATGTCGATCACGACGCGGACGGCGATCATGCTGTCCGCGCTGGTCGGCTCGATCTTCGTCATCGCCGGGCTGTTCTCCTTTTACGACGCAGATCGCCGTGCCCTGACCACCGGCCTGTCGACCCTCGACCATTATGCGCAGCAGGTCGCGCGTCAGCAGGAGGAGCGGTTCGGTCGCATCCGCCAGACCCATCTGCGCGCAACCGAACTGCTTCGCGCCGAACTCGCGACCAACCCCCGGCTGAACGATTCTGCGGCGTTCGACATGATGTTTCCCGCCGACTCGCGCGGGGGACGACGCAGCGCCCCCGCGCTCTACGACGGCAGAGCGACTCCCTTTGGCTATATGCGCGGCGTCGGCGCATTCGTCGCGCAGGAGCCCGACGCGGAAAAGCGCAAGCTGCTGATGGCGGCTGCGGGCGTGGTCAGCGGGTTGGGCGAAGGCGTCCGGCCGGCGATGGAGAGCCTCTACCTCTTTACCCCGCAGAACGACCTCGTGATCTTCGCGGCGGATCGTAAGGACCGGCTCGCCTTCTACCGCAAGACCGCACCCGGCACGCTGGACTTTCAGCGTGAAGAGTTCGCGACCGTCGCGGCCCCCGCCAACAACCCCAGCCGTACCATGCGCTGCACGTCGCTGCGCCACATCCTTTACGACCGCAACGGCGGGACATGGACCACCGGCTGCATGACCCCGATCGACATCGACGGTCGGCACATCGGCACCTGGGGCACCAGCGTGCTGCTCGACCAGCTGCTGCTCCAGAGCGATTTCGCCGATGTGCCCGGGGCAGATGTCATCCTGATCTCACGCGAAGGGCGGCTGATCCACCACCCCGGCTACACCCGCCAGAAGCGCATGGCACCTGAATCGATGTTCGACCTGACCACGACGCAGGACCCAAAGCTTCAGGCATTGTGGCGTTTCGTCCAGACCGAAGGCGCCCGCCCCTATCTCGGCAAGGCGGACACAATCGACGCGTTCGTCGCGATGCGCCGGATCGAGGCGAATGGATGGTATGTGCTGGTCGCCCAAGACCCGGCGGTGATGCACGCCGCATCGACCCGCACCGTCGTGCGCATCGCGATCACCGCATCGGTGTGTCTGCTGCTCCAGGCGCTTGCGATCTTCCTGCTGATGCGCGGGCAGGTCGGACGACCGCTACGCAGCCTGATCGACCGCACCCGCGCGCTCACTCGCCGCGCCCCGCCCGCCCGCTATGCGGGCGACGAGCGCGCGACGAGCCGGGACGAAGTGGTTCAGCTGACCCATGATTTCGACGCGATGGCAGAACGGCTGCTCGGCGCGCAGACCGAACTCGAGCGCAAGGTCGCCGAGCGCACCGCCGCACTCAACCGCGCCAATCAGGAACTCAAGCTCGCGGTCAAGCTCGACCCGTTGACCGGCATTCCCAATCGCCGCCACATTGTCGCGGAAGTCGATTCCCGGCTGCGCGAACACGGCCCCGAGGGCCAGTATCTGCTCGTTTTCGACATCGACCATTTCAAGCGGATCAATGACGTGCACGGCCATCCTGTCGGCGACCGCGCACTGATTCAGGCCGCGAACGGCCTCGCCTCGCTGCTGCGCGAGCATGACCTGTGCGGACGAATCGGCGGCGAGGAGTTTGTCGCGTTCGTGGCGGCCGAGTCCCAGGCGGAGGCGATGAACATCGCCGAGCGCATCCGTTGCGGCATCGCCAGCCTCGAAACCCCCGGCCGCTATGGGGAGCCGGTACGGATGACCGTCAGCATCGGCGTTGCAGGCGCGCGCGCGGACGACGGATTCGACGCGCTGTTCGCCCGCGCCGACGCCGCGCTCTACGAAGCCAAGCGCCGCGGCCGCGACCGTATCGTCTGGTACCGGGTCGGCACTCCGCCGCGTGAACGCCAGAAGCGCGACGCCGCCTGAACCCGCTGCCGCTTGCGAAGCGGCAAGGTGTGTTATATTAAGATAACACACCAGAGGGGGTACGCATGAATCGCTACGCACTTGGCTTTGCCGCCATCATTCTCACCGCCAGTCCCGCGCTTGCACAGGATCCCGCCCGCATGGACGCGGTCGTCCGCGACGATGTCGACAAGGGCGAGTTCATGGGCGCGGTGCTGGTCGCGCGCGATGGCGAGATCCTGTTCGACAAGGGCTATGGCTCGGCCAACCTCGAATGGAAAATCGCCAATGACGGCGATACGAAATTCCGGCTCGGTTCGGTCACCAAGCAGTTCACCGGCGTGGCGATCCTGCTGCTTCAGGATCGCGGCAAGCTGACGCTCGACGCGCCGGTCAAAACCTACCTCCCCGACGCCCCCGCCGCATGGGACAAGATCACCGTGCGCCATCTGCTGACCCACAGTTCGGGCATCCCCAATTTCACGAGCTTTGCTGACTATGGCAGCACCAAGACCCTGCCCGCGACGCATGCCACCCTGATCGCGCGCTTCCGCGACAAGCCGCTTGATTTCGCGCCGGGGGAGAAATTCTCCTACTCCAACTCGGGCTATGTGCTGCTGAGCGCGATGATCGAGAAATTGAGCGGGCAGAGCTATGCCGAGTTCGTCACAGCGAACCTGTTCAAGCCGCTCGGCATGGCCGACACTGGCTATGACAGCCACGCGATGATCCTCCCGCGCCGCGCAGCGGGCTATGCCCCGGCCAAGGACGGGCCGGTCAACGCCGATTACATCAGCATGACCATCCCGCAGGGCGCAGGCGCGCTCTATTCCACGACCCGCGACCTTCTGAAGTGGCAGCGCGGCCTGTACGGCGGCAAGCTGCTCAAGCCCGCGTCGCTCGCCGCTTTCCGCACGCCGTACAAGAGCGGCTATGCGCTCGGCGTCGGCGTGCAGAGTGCCGATGGGGTTACGACGATCGAACATGGCGGAGGGATTGAAGGGTTCAACACCTCGCTCGCCTATGACCCCGATCGCAAGATCACCGTCGTCGTGCTCGGAAATCTCAACGGTCCTTCGCCCGGCAAGCTGTCCAAATCGCTGATGACGCTTGCGCGCGGCGGCGCGGTGGTGCTGCCGAGCGAGCGCAAGAGCGCGACCGTCGCGCCCGAGCAGCTCGCGCAATATGAGGGCGTGTACGAACTCGCGCCGACCTTCGCGATCACGATGCGGGTCAAGGACGGGAAGCTGATGACCCAGGCGACCGGGCAGCAGGAATTCGAGCTGTTCGCCGAAAGCAAGGACCGCTTCTTCCTCAAGGTCGTCGATGCCCAGGTCGAATTTACCCGCGACGCCAGCGGCAAGGTGACCGGCATCATCCTGCATCAGGGTGGACGCTCCACGCCCGCCCCGCGAAAGTAAGCCAAGCCTCCCTCTCCCCTTGGGAGGGGAAGGGAGGCGCAAAGCGCCGGAAAGGTGAGAGTGCCCCGGCGCGAAAGCATGATATAGTTGACTAGGAAACTTTTCAGGATAGTTTCCTAGTCAACATGAACACGCCCGCCCTGGATTCGCACACCGGTTACTGGCTCCGCGCCTTGTCCAACCATGTCTCCGCCGCCTTCGCCCGCAAGGTCGAGGCGCGGGGCGTGACCGTCGCCGAGTGGGTGATACTCCGCGCGCTCGCCGACGAACCGGCGGCTCGGCCCGCGCGTCTCGCCGAACGGTTGGCCTTGACCCCCGGCGCCGTCAGCAAGCTGGCCGAGCGGCTGGAGACAAAGAAGCTGATCGCCCGCACGCTGCTCCCCGACGACCGCCGCGCGCACACGCTCACGCTGACCGACAGAGGCACCGCGTTGGTCCCGGAACTCGCCAGCCTCGCCGACGCCAATGAAGCCGAATGGTTCGGCGCACTCCCCCCCACCGATCGCGCCGCACTCGACCGCATCCTCCGCCTGCTCGCGCAGCAGCATGGCCTGCGCGCCGCTCCGCTCGACTGAAGGACCAGCCATGACCGAAGACCCGTTGACCATCGCCCGAGCCTGCCTTGCGGGTGCCGAGGCCAATCGACTCAGCTTCCCCGAAATCGTCGGCGCGCTGATCGATGCCGGGTTCGACGGCTATCTGATCGATTATCGCCGCAACGCCGCGACCTATTATCTGCCCGATGGCACCGCGTTCGACCTCCCCACGCATGTCGGCACAAGCCCGGTCACCGCCGCTTTCGATGCCGCCGCAGTGCGCGCCGCGATCGCCGAGGCGCAGGCGGACGGCCCCGACTACACCTATCTCGGCTTTGGTGAGAAGGTCCGCGTGGCGGGATGCGCCGGCTATCTCGTCTCCTTCCCCGGCCGCCGCGTCCTCTATTTCGGACGTAGCGGGGAGACGCATGTCGAGCATTTCCCGCAATAGCGCTGGACTCGGATCGAGCGTCCAATCCGCCTTACCGCTTGCGACCCGCGCCGCATTGGGGGAAACGCCGGTTGTCCCCAACGCGGCGGAGCATCTGTGAGCCTCAGCCTGTCCTCCTTCTTCGCGCTGGCGCTGGTGCTGCTGATGTTCGGAGTGGCAGCAATCGTCGAGCGCAGGTCTGGGGTCGTCCGCCCCCAGCTGCGCCGCCGCGCCTACACGCTCGCGCTGGGCGTCTATTGCACCAGCTGGACTTTTTACGGCGCGGTCGGCAGCGCGGTGCGCGACGGGTGGAGTTATCTGCCGATCTACG
>JBHYGP010000094.1:0-5790 GCA_051858935.1 Sphingomonas sp. | reverse complement strand
CCGTCCTCCCCCTCCGTCGCCTTCGGCGCCACCTCCCCCTGGCGGGGGAGGATTTGCGTCCGGCCTCTCTTGTGATTTCCCACTCAAATCAGGGTATTTCATCCCCCCTTTCGCAGATCGTTTCGCGCGCCTAAATGCGCGCGATGAGCACAAAGACGGTTTCAAACAGCAACGCGCCTGTCATCGAGAGCCGTCAGGCGCTCCTCGATTATTTCGCCGGGGGCGAGAAGCCGGCGGAGCGCTGGCGCATCGGCACCGAGCATGAGAAGTTTGTCTATGCGATCGGCGACAATCACGCGCCGTCCTATGACGAGCCGGGCGGCATCCGCGACCTGCTGGCCGAACTGACCCAGTTTGGCTGGTCGCCGGTCGAAGAGGGCGGCAACGTGATCGCGCTGGCCGGGCCGGACGGCAATGTCAGCCTGGAGCCTGCGGGACAGCTCGAGCTGTCGGGGGCACCGCTCGACAATCTGCATCAGACGTGCGCCGAGACGGGCCGCCATCTGGAGCAGGTCAAGGCGGTGGGCGAGAAGCTGGGCATCGGCTTCCTTGGCCTTGGCATGTGGCCGGACAAGACGCGCGCCGAACTGCCGATCATGCCCAAGGGCCGCTATGGCATCATGCTCAACCATATGCCGCGCGTCGGCAGCCTGGGCCTCGACATGATGCTGCGCACCTGCACGATCCAGGTGAACCTCGATTATGCGAGCGAGGCGGACATGGCGCAGAAGTTCCGCGTCGGGTTGGCGCTGCAGCCGCTGGCGACCGCGTTGTTCGCCAATTCGCCATTCACCGAGGGCAAGCCGAATGGCATGCTGTCCTACCGCTCGCACATCTGGTCAGACACCGATCCGGCACGCACGGGGATGCTGCCGTTCGTGTTCGAGGATGGGTTCGGCTATGAGCGCTATGCCGACTATGCGCTCGATGTGCCGATGTATTTTGTCTATCGCGACGGGCGGTACATCGACGCGGCGGGGCTGAGCTTCCGCGACTTCCTCAAGGGCGAATTGTCGGTCCTGCCGGGCGAGAAGCCGACGATCGATGACTGGGCCGATCACCTGTCGACCGCTTTCCCCGAAGTACGGTTGAAGACCTTCCTCGAAATGCGCGGTGCCGATGGCGGGCCGTGGGGGCGGATCTGTGCGCTGCCCGCGCTTTGGGTCGGGCTGCTCTACGATCAGGGTGCGCTGGATGCCGCATGGGATCTGGTCAAGGACTGGGACATGGCCGGGCGGCAGGAGCTGCGCGACAGCGTGCCGCGGCTCGGCCTCGATGCGCCGCTGCCGGGTGGCGGGACGCTGCGCGATATTGCGGGGCGGGTGATCGACATCGCCGGAGCGGGGCTGACTGCACGCGCACGACTCAATTCGGCGGGGGACAGCGAGAATGGCTTCCTCGATCCGCTGCGGGAGATCGTGCGCAGCGGCAAGGTGCCGGCGGAGCTGCTGCTCGACCGCTATCATGGCGAGTGGCAGGGCGATGTCAGCCGGATCTATGACGAGACGCGGTTTTAGGGTTTCTTGTCCGCCAGCTGCCAAGCCGCGCGGACCTGATACGCATAGACTTCCCGAAAACGGCGAATTTCCTGCTGCGCCGCCGCTCCGAAGTCGCGCCACTCCGCAGCACGATCCAGCCCCGCCTGTCCCACCACGCGGAACTGGGTGCGCGCGGTTGCAGGGTCGCCCATGATCAGCCTGAGCATGCCATAGCTGAACTCCGCGTGGAGCCGGTCGATATGGGTGCGTGCGAGGCCGGCCCGGATGATCGGCAGCGCCCTTTCGATCGTCGCAACGCCCGCCACATTGCCTTGCCGAAGTTCGGCCATCCCGGTGAACAGCAGCACACGACCATATTGTGGATGGGTTATGCCGACGGAATCGCGCACCGAAAATTCGGCCGAACGCAGCGCGGACACCGCCTCCTTGACCTTGTCCTGGGTCAACAGATTCTCGCCATAGCGCAGCCAGGCGGTCGCGGTTTCGGGGTGCTGGGCAAAGAGCTTGCCCTGTAACGTCCAGACGCCGGCGCGGCGCAGCGGCTCGGCCTCGGCATGTTTATCGAACGCTTCGAGAAGTCCGGCGACCGCCAGCTGGGCGCGTGCGGTATCGACATGCTTCTCGCCAAGGCGCTCGAGCCGCAGCGCGAGCGCATTGCGCGCGAACGGCAATCCCTCTTCGGGCGTCACCACCGTGGCGAGATCCAGATAGATGCGCGCGGCGCGCAATGGATCGGCGCGGGTGGCGGCGAGTTGCGTAATCAGGGCGCGCCCCAGCGCCTCCGCCTCCTGACGCCGGTCGAGCCGGACCAGCAGGCGCAGATAGCGCGCGTCGGCGTCGAACCGCGCGGCGGAGTCGGTGAGGCGTGCGCGGGTTTCGCGGTACATCGGCTCCGCTTCCCCGAACCGGCCGAGTTGCGCGAGCGAGTCGGCGCGGATCAGCGCGAGCGACAGGGTGAGCGGGTCGGCGGGGCCGAACGCCTTGAGTGCCTCGTCCAGGGCTTCCCGCGCGGGCGCTTCGCCTTCGTCGGGGGAGGGGGAGTCGGTGAAGACGGCGGCGCGCTTACCCTTGGCGCGGAGCCGCTGGCGCAGATCGGCTTCACCCTGCCCGCGCTGTTCGAGGATCGCGACGGTGCGGCCATAGGCACCCGTCATTTCGCGATAGAGTTTGCCCGCAGCCAGTGCCGCGTCGCCGACGAGTTCGCTGACCTGCGCCATCTCGACCCAGATGCGGCGCAGCACTTCTTCATCGCGGCGCGCTCCCGCCATCTCGGCGGGGGTGACCGGGGGACCGACCCGGCGATATTTCACCCGGCCGATCCGGTTGTCGACGACCTCGCTGGCCTCATCCAGCGCGGTGTTTGCGGCGTGAGCCAGCTTCAGCGCCGCCTCTGGATCGCTGGCCAGCAGCGCGCGGGCGCGGGCGAGTTGTAGATCGACGCAGCGGTCCACGGGGTCGGGCTTGGCGAGGCAGGCGTCCAGCGCGGCCTGTACCTTGGCCGCCGCCTTGGGCACCGGGGCGCGTTCGGTCGCCAGCGCCGGGGCCGAGAGGAACAGCAGGGGCAGCAGCAAGCGCATGGCCCTCAGACTATCATCGCCGCGCGGCAGCGCCAGCGACAAAGCCTGTCAGCCGACGCGCAGCCCCATCGCCTCCTGAACCTGCCGCAGCAACGGTGCGGCAAGGGTGGCGGCGCGTTCGGCACCCTTGCGCAGCTCGCCATCGACCGCGCCCTTGTCGGCGATCAGGCGGACCATCTCGTCGCGGATCGGGCCGAGTTTCGCGACCGCGAGGTCGGCGAGGGCGGGCTTGAAGCTGCCAAAGCCTTGCCCGGCATATTCGGCCACGACGTCTTCGGGCGTGCGGTCAGCGAGCGCGGCGAAGATGGTGACGAGGTTCTTTGCCTCGGGCCGGTCCTTGAGCGATTCCCAGGTGTCGCCCATCGGTTCGGGGTCGGTCTTGGCCTTGCGGAATTTCTGGGCGATCGCGTCGTCGTCATCGACCAGGTTGATCCGCGCCGCCTCCGATGGGTTCGACTTGGACATTTTCTGCGTCGCGTCGCGTAGCGACATGATCCGCGGCGCGGCCTTGCTGATCAGCGGTTCAGGCTCGAGCAGCAGGTCGGTCTTGTAATCGAGGTTGAACTTGGCGGCGATGTCGCGCGCCAGCTCGAGATGCTGTTTCTGGTCCTCGCCCACCGGCACATGCGTCGCGCGATACAGCAGGACGTCGGCGGCCATCAGCACGGGGTAGTCGTACAGGCCGACGCTCGCGCCCTCACGGTTCTTGCCCGCCTTGTCCTTGAACTGGGTCATGCGGTTGAGCCAGCCGACGCGCGCGACATTGTTGAGCAGCCAGGCCAGCTCGCTGTGCGCAGGGACGCGGGCCTGGTTGAACAGGATCGAGCGCGACGGATCGATCCCGCTGGCGATCATCGCGGCGCTCACCTCGAACGTGCTGTCGGTGATCGCGGCGGGTTCGCTCCACTCGGTCAGCGCGTGGAGGTCGGCGATGAAGTACATCGACTCGCCGCCCGCCGCCTCGACCTGCGCCTGCATCCCGACCCATTGCTTGATCGCGCCGAGATAGTTGCCGAGGTGGAGATTGCCGGTGGGCTTGATGCCGGAAACGACGCGCATGTTCAGGTGTCCAAGGTTCAGGTTGCTTTGCGTCGGACGAGCGACTTGATGTCGCTCGGTCGGAACGCACCGGTTGCGAAACAGGCGACCGCGTACACCACGCATCCCGCGCCGACCAGTATCAGCATTGCCGATGTGCGGATCGTCCAGGTGCCGCTGGTGTAAGGCGTGAACAGGTCGTTGAGGAAGAACATCACCGCGCCCATCGCCACTGCCGCGCCCACCAGCCGCCAGACGCGGCGGCGCAACTGCGGGTCGGCGTCGAAATGGCCGCGCTTCACCAGCGTGCGGTAGAGCAGGGCGACATTGACCCAGGCGGCGATCGCGGTGGCGAGCGGCGGGCCCATATGCTTGAGCGGGACGATCAGCGCGAGGTTCAGCACCAGGTTGATGCCGATCGAGATCATCGCATAGCGCACCGGCGTCTTGGTATCCGACCGCGCGTAGAAGCCCGGCGTCAGCACCTTGACCAGAATATAGGCGGGCAGGCCGACCGAGAAGGCAGCGAGCGCCTGTGCCGTGGCGCGGCTGTCTTCGGGCGTGAAGGCGCCATGCTGGAACAGCGCGGCGACGATCGGTACGCCGCACACCACCAAAGCGACGGTGGCGGGGAGGGTGAGGAACAGCGCCAGCTCCATCCCGCGATTCTGCGTTTGCATCGCCGCGCCGTCATTCCCCGCACCCAGCTGGCGCGCAATCGTGGGGAGCAGGACGGTGCCAAGGCCGATGCCGATCAGGCCCAGCGGCAACTGGTTCAGCCGGTCGGCATAATAGATGTACGACACCGACCCCTCGACCAGCAGGCTGGCGGCGAGCGCGGTCGAGATGACGAGGTTGATCTGATACGCCCCGGCACCCGCCGCCGCCGGGCCGATCAGCTTGAGCAGCTTCTTGACGTCCGGGGTCAGGCGGGGGAGGCGCAGCTTGAGCTTCACCCCGGCGGCGCGGCAGGCGAGGATCAGCCATAGCAGCTGGAGCACGCCCGAGACGGTCACCGCGATCGCCTGATTGCGCGCGGTCAGCAGCGTTTCGTCGGCATGGAAGAACAGCAGTGCGACGATCAATGTCGCATTGAGCAGGATGGGTGCTGCGGCATTGACCCAGAATTTGTTGAGCGAATTGAGGATGCCGCCGAGCAGCGAGACAAGGCTGATCAGCAGCAGATAGGGGAAGGTGATCCGCGACAGCTCGACCGCATAGGCGAACTGGTCGGGGCTCGCGTCGTTGAACCCGCCCGATAGCGCCCACACCACCGGAAAGGCGGCGATTTCCATCACCGCGGTGATCAGGATCAGGATGGGCAAGAGGACCGACAGTGCCTCTTCGGCGAAGGACAGCGCCGGTTTGGTGTCGCCGCCCGCTTCGCCGACCTTCTTGCTGAACATCGGCACGAATGCGGCGCTGAACGCCCCTTCGGCGAACAGCGCGCGGAACAGATTGGGCAGGCGGAACGCGATCAGGAAGGCGTCGGATGCGAAGCTCGCCCCCACATAGCGCGCGAACAGCGAATCGCGGACCAGCCCCAGCACCCGGCTGACGAGCGTCAGCCCGCCGATCGACCCGAGTGCCTTGACGAGATTCATGGATTCCCCGCCCTTGTTTTATCCTCCCCCGCCAGGGGGAGGTGGCGCCGAAGGCGACGGAGGGGGAGGACG
>JBHYGP010000093.1:0-5792 GCA_051858935.1 Sphingomonas sp. | reverse complement strand
CGTGGCGGCTGGTCGATGCGGCGGGCTGTCGCGGCCTCATGCGCGGCGGGGCGCAGGTGAGCGAGAAGCATACCAACTTCCTGATCAACACCGGTGATGCGACCAGCGCGGATATCGAAGGGCTGGGGGACGAGGTGCGCGCGCGGGTCAAGGCCGCGAGTGGGGTTGAGTTGGAATGGGAGATTCAGCGTGTGGGTTTGTTCGAATCTCCCTCTCTCCGCTTGCGGGGAGAGGGTCGGGGAGAGGGGCATGACTGATCCAACTCCCCCTCTCCCGACCTCGCTGCGCTCGGCCACCCTCTCCCCTGAAGGAGAGAGGGTAAAGTTGCACGTTGCAGTCCTGATGGGTGGCTGGTCGGCCGAACGGCCGGTGTCGCTGATGTCGGGCGCGGGGATATCCGAGGCGCTGGAGTCGCTCGGCCATCGCGTGACGCGGATCGATATGGATCGCGATGTTGCGGCCAAGCTCGCGGCGGCGAAGCCCGATGTCGTGTTCAACTCGCTGCACGGGACGCCGGGCGAGGACGGGACGGTGCAGGGGATGCTCGACCTGATGGGGCTGCGCTATACGCACTCCGGCATGGTCACGTCGGTGATCGCGATCGACAAGGTGCTGACCAAGCAGGCGCTGGTGCCGCATGGAATTCCGATGCCGGGGGGACAGATCGTGTCGACCGCCTCGCTGTACGAAGCCGATCCGATGCCGCGGCCTTATGTGCTCAAGCCCGTCAATGAGGGGTCGTCGGTTGGCGTGGCGATTGTCACGACCGAGGGAAATTACGGCAACCCGATTTCGCCCGAGGCCAAGGGGCCGTGGCAGGAATTTGACGAACTGCTCGCCGAGCCGTTCATTCGCGGGCGCGAGCTGACCACGGCGGTGCTGGGCGACACGGCGCTGTTGGTGACGGAGCTGAAGCCCAAGAGCGGGTTTTACGACTTCGACGCGAAGTACACCGACGGGATGACCGACCATATCTGTCCGGCGGAGATCCCGGACGAGATTGCGCAGGCGTGCAAGACGATCGCGCTCGACGCGCATCGGCTGTTGGGGTGCAAGGGTGCGTCGCGGTCGGATTTTCGCTGGGACGATGAGAAGGGCCTGGACGGGCTGTTCCTGCTGGAGGTCAACACCCAGCCGGGGATGACACCGCTGAGCCTGGTGCCGGAGCAGGCCAAGGCGCTGGGGATGAGCTATCCGCAGTTGGTGCAGGCCATCGTCGATGAAGCGTTTCGCGAGGAGGCGGGATGAGCCGCAAGCCGACTCCCAAGCGCCCCACGGTCAAGCCCAAGCGCCGCGCGCAATCGAAGCGCAAGCAGCCGCATCTGCTCGACCGGATGGTCGCGGCGATGCCGGTGAGCGAGGCGACGCTGCACCGGATCATCGCGTGGAGCATCACCGGCATCGCGGTCGCGTCGCTGATCGGTGTGGCGACGCTGTTCGGCGTGCCCGGCGCGGTCGGGACGGCGCTGGCCGAAGGCGTCGGGCAAGCGGGCTTTCGCGTGCAGCAGGTCGAGGTGACCGGGATCAAGCGCGCCGACAAGATGACCGTGTATAATTACGCGCTGGACGAGAAGAGCCGCGCGATGCCGCTGGTCGATCTGGACGAGGTGCGCGCGCGGTTGATGACGATCGGCTGGGTCGCCGATGCGCGCGTGTCGCGCCGCCTGCCCGATACGCTGGTGGTCGATATCGTCGAGCGCAAGGCGGCGGCGGTGTGGCAGCATCAGGGGCAATTGATGCTGATCGATGCCGAGGGCGTGCTGCTGGAGCCGGTATCGACCGAGGCGATGCCCGATCTGCCGCTGGTGATCGGTGACGGGGCCTATGCGCAGCAGCCAGCGTACCAGCGATTGTTGGCCGCAGCGCCCGCGCTGCGCCCGCTGGTCAAGGCGGCGACGTGGATCGGCAACCGGCGCTGGGACCTCTCCTTCAACACCGGCGAGCGGCTGGCGCTGCCCGAGGGTGAGGAGGCTGCGGCCAAGGCGCTGGTCAAGTTCGCCGAGCTCGATGGGGCGGACCGGTTGCTGGGGCGCGGGTACCTGCGCTTCGACCTGCGCGATCCGACGCGGCTGGTGGTGCGGATGCCGGGGCAGGTAGTCCGCAAAGAGATTGAATCGGCGGCAGAAACTGCCAGTGTGAATGTGCAGGGGGAATAAGACATGGCCAAGAACGCGCCTGAAGGACTGATCACCGCACTCGATATCGGTTCGTCCAAGGTCTCGGCGCTGATCGCGCAGAAGGGCGATGGCGGCGAACTGGTGGTGCTCGGCACCGGCCAGCGTGAGAGCCGGGGGGTCCAGCGCTATATCGCCGACATGGCCGCGACCGAGGTCGCGGTGCGCGAGGCGGTCGAACAGGCCGAGCGGATCGCGGGCACCAATATCGAGGATGTGTGGGTCAGCTTCTCGGCCGGCGGACTGGATTCGAACATTCTGCGGCTCGAGGTCGATCTGGGCGGGCATCGCGTCGAACAGTCGGACATCGACGATCTGCTGCGCGCGGGGCGTGAGGCGATCAATCCCGGCGGGCGGATGGTGCTGCATGCGCAGCCGACGCGCTACACGCTCGATGGCCTGGCCGGGGTGAAGCAGCCGCGCGGGCTGCATGCCGAGCGGCTGGGCGTGGATATCCATGTCGTGTCGACCGAGGGCGCGCCCGTGCGCAACCTCGATTTGTGTGTGCGCTCGGCGCATCTGGAGGTGCGCTCGATCATCGCCGCGCCGGTCGCGACGGGGCTTGCCTGTCTGTCGGAGGACGAGCGCGAGCTGGGCGTGGCCCTGGTCGAGATCGGCGCGGGCGTGACCAATGTCTCGGTGTACAAGGATGGCGTGCTGACCGGTCTGTCGTCGATCCAGCAGGGGTCGGCGGACATCACCGACGACATCGCCAGCGCATTCGGCACGCGGCGCGGGCAGGCGGAGCGGATGAAGTGCTTCTATGGCAGCGCGAACATGACGCCGCGCGACAATCACGACATGATCGACATCGCACCCGCGAGCCTGGAGGAAGAGGGCGAGGGTGCGCGGATCACGCGGGCACAGCTGATCGCGGTGATCCGCCTGCGGCTCGACCGGCTGATGGCGGAGATCAGCAAGGAGCTGACGCGCCTGAATTTCGAGGATCCGGTCGGGCGGCAGATCGTGCTGACCGGCGGCGGCGCTGAGCTGAAGGGCGTGGCGGATTATGCGCAACAGGCGCTGGGCCGATCGGTCCGGGTCGGGCGTCCGCGCGGCCTGACCGCACTGCCCGAGGCGCATGCCGGGCCGGCGTTCGCGACGCTCGCGGGGCTGGCGACCTTTGCCGCCGCCGATCCGGTCGATCTGCGCAATCTGGAGCCGTCGCGCGGGCAATTGGTCATCCGCAGCAACCCGAAGGCGATGTTGCAGCGGATGATGGCCGCGTTTCGGGCCAATTATTGACATTTTGTGTCAGCGGCGGCGGATAACGCTGGAACGGCACCGCCGCATGGTGCAGAAACAGGGGTTAGACGGGGGTAGCTGAAAATCGGCGCGACCCCGAGGAGACTGAACGACAATGAGCATCGATTTCCTTCCGCCCGACCTGGACGAACTGACGCCGCGCATCACGGTGATCGGCGTCGGCGGCGCGGGCGGCAACGCGATCGCGAACATGATCCGCGCCGAAGTGCAGGGGGTTGAGTTCCTGGTCGCCAACACCGACGCGCAGGCGCTCAAGCAATCGAGCGCGACGCATCGCATCCAGCTCGGCGCGAAGATCACGCAGGGTCTGGGCGCGGGTAGCCGGCCGGAGATCGGCCGTGCGGCGGCGGAAGAGACGATCGAGCATGTGCAGGAAGCGCTGAAGGGCGCGCACATGTGCTTCATCGCGGCCGGCATGGGTGGCGGCACCGGCACCGGTGCTGCTCCCGTCATCGCCAAGGCCGCACGCGACATGGGCATCCTGACCGTCGGCGTCGTGACCAAGCCGTTCGCGTTCGAGGGCAAGAAGCGTGCGATGTCGGCGGAAGCGGGCATCGAGGAGCTGCAGAAGTTCGTCGACACGCTGATCGTCATTCCCAACCAGAACCTGTTCCTGGTCGCCAACGCCAACACGACGTTCAAGGAAGCGTTCGAGATGGCGGACGAGGTGCTGCAGCAGGGCGTGCGCGGCATCACCGACCTGATGGTCATGCCGGGCCTGATCAACCTCGACTTCGCCGACGTCCGCGCCGTGATGAGCGAGATGGGCAAGGCGATGATGGGCACCGGCGAGTCGAGCGGCGACAACCGCGCGATCGAAGCGGCGCAGCAGGCGATCGCCAACCCGCTGCTCGACGGCGTCTCGCTGGATGGCGCGAAGGGCGTCATCGTGTCGATCACCGGCGGCGAGGATATGCGCCTGCTCGAAGTCGACGAAGCCGCGAACCATATCCGCGAGCTGGTCGACGACAATGCCAACATCATCTGGGGTTCGGCGTTCAACCCCGAGCTGGAAGGCAGGATCCGCGTGTCGGTCGTCGCGACCGGTATCGAGGCGGATGCGTCGGCCAAGCCGGCGGCGCCTGCTGCGCCCGAGGCGAGCCGCAGCTTCTCGTTCGGTACCGTGCGTCGCCCGATGGGTGGTGCGGCGGCACCGGCGGCGGAAGCGCCGATCGCTGCTCCCGAGCCCGAGGTTGCTGCCGAGCCAGAGCCGGTGGCCGAAGCGCCTGCGTCGATGACGTTTGACGACACCGCGCCCGCCGCGGCGGCAGACGACGAACTCACGCTCGAAGCGCCCGACGCGCTGCCGGCAGAAGAATCGGACGAATTGCTGCTCGGCTCCGACGCGGTGGTACCTGAAGCGCCCGCCGCCGAAGAGACTCCGCGTGAACCGACGATCCGGCGTCGCTGGCTGACGGGGGGCGACGAGGAAGAAGCCGCTGCGCCGGCTCCGACCCCCGCCGAAGCGCCCGCCCCGAAGAAGAGCGGCGGCACGCTGTTCGAGCGGATGGCCGCGGCGCGCAACGGGTCGAAGGATGATGACGACAAGGACCCGCTGGATATCCCGCGCTTCCTCAATCGCCAGAACAACCAGTAAGCCGGACGGGCTCCGCGCGCGCTGCGTGTGGAGCCCCCGGCATCCTGTCGCGGGAGCGCGTCGGCTCGTCGCCGTCGCAACGCGACGACAGCAAGCATTCAGCCCCCGGATGGTGTAGCGGTCGAACCAGCATGACTCGCGTAGCCAAATCAGCCCGCCTTCCGTTGCTTCTGAGCGCCGCTCTTGCCGCGCTGGCCCCCGCGCTTGCGCCGCATGCGGCCGCGCAGGAAGTCGTGCCGCCGCCGACCCCCAATGCCGACCGGCTGGCCGATCAAATGCGCATCCTTGCCACCGATCCGCGCAACGTCCCCGCCTTGCTCGCGGCGGGCGAATTAAGCGCGCGGCTCAACGATCCTTCGGCGGCGGCGGGGTTCTTCGCGCGCGCTCAGGCGCTGGCACCCGGCAATCCGCGCGTCGCCGCGGGGCAGGCGATGGTGATGGTGCGGTCCGAACGGCCGGGCGAAGCGCTGCGGCTGTTCGCGCTCGCCGAACGGGGCGGGGTGACGATGACGCCCTATGCCTCCGACCGGGGCCTGGCCTATGACCTGATCGGCGCGCAGGCGCATGCGCAGCGCGAGCACCGGATCGCGATGACGCAGGATGCGGACGACGAGACGGTGCGGCGCTTCGCCTATTCGCTCGGCATCAGCGGGCGGACCGACGAGGCGATGAAGGCCCTCGACCCGCTGCTCCGCCGCAGCGACCGCGCGGCGTGGCGTGCGCGGGCGTTCATTCTGGCGATGAATGGCGATGCC
>JBHYGP010000092.1:0-5793 GCA_051858935.1 Sphingomonas sp. | reverse complement strand
CATCGCCTTGTTCGATTTCAGCGCGGATGCGCTCGGCCCCTCGCCCGATTTCAGCTCCGCCTCGGTCGTGCGCAAGAACGCGACGATCCCCTTGATGAGGGCAAAGACTGTCGCCAGCATCGCGGCGATAAGGAGCAGGACGAGGAAGAGTTGCATGGGCGCAATCTAGGCGCTCGTTGCACCGAATCCAACTGGAACCTCGCCCCGCCGCAATGCAGCCGCCAGCGCGCGCCCATCCGCGCCGGTTTCGCGCAACGCCGTCAGCGTCGGCGCCCCGTGCCGTTTGGCCAGCCGCGTGCCATCCGTCCCGATCAGCAGCTTATGGTGATGATATCGCGGCACCGGCAATCCCAGCAGTTCCTGCAGCAACCGGTGAACATGTGTCGCGGGCAACAGATCCTCGCCCCGCACCACATCGCTCACCCCCTGCTCCGCATCGTCGATCGTGACCGCAAGATGATAGGATGCCGGCGCATCCTTGCGCGCCAGCACGACATCGCCATGCGCGGCCGGGTCGGCGGGGATGGTACCGAAGCGCGAGTCGGTGAAGGACAACGCATCAATCCTCCCCCGCCAGGGGGAGGTGGCAGCGCGCAGCGCTGACGGAGGGGGAGGAAGGGTATCGGCTTGAGCTGAGAAGGCATCGCCGCCTTCCCCCTCCGTCGCCTTCGGCGCCACCTCCCCCTGGCGGGGGAGGATATTGAGCGCCGCCGCCATATCCAGCCGCCAGCAATGCGGCTGCGTCAAATCCGGCCCCTCAAGCCCCCGGCACGTCCCCGGATAGACCAATCCCTCCGGCCCATGCGGAGCACTCGCGCTCGCCGCGATATCGGCGCGGGTGCAGAAACACGGATAGATCAGGCCCCGACTGCGCAGATCGTCCAGCGCCGCCTGATAGGCATCAAGCCGCGAAGACTGGAACAGCACATCGCCATCCCAGTCCAGCCCCAGCCAGATCAGATCCGCCAGTGTCGTCTCGACATGCTCGGCCCGGCTGCGCGTCCCGTCGATATCCTCGATCCGCAGCAGAAACGCGCCGCCCCGCGCCCGCGCGAAATCATGCGCCGCGATCGCCGAAAACGCGTGGCCGATGTGCAGCCGCCCGGTGGGGCTCGGCGCGAAACGGGTGACGACAGGTGAAATTACGGGTTTCTCCGTTTGTTGGCGCGCACCGCTTTCATGTAGAGCGGGCGCATGTGGCTCGCCATCCTCTTGTCGGCACTCGCGATGACTCTGATCGTCGGGGTCCGCTACCTGATCGTCTCGGGCGCCTTCGCCTGGGCGACGCGGGTGCGGCATCCCGGCCTGTACGCCGGGCTCGACCGCCAGATGCGGCGTGAGGTGATCTGGAGCCTCGCCAGCGCCGCCATTTACGGCATCCCCGCCGGGGTCGTCGCCTGGGGCTGGCAGAATCACGGCTGGACGCGGATCTACACCGACGCCGCCGATTACCCGCTCTGGTATCTGCCGCTCTCGGTGTTCCTCTACCTCTTCGCGCACGACACCTGGTTTTACTGGACGCATCGCTGGATGCACCGCCCCCGGCTGTTCCGCATCGCGCACGCCGTCCATCACGACAGCCGCCCGCCGACGGCATGGGCGGCGATGAGCTTTCACCCGATCGAGGCGCTGACCGGCGCTGTGGTCATCCCGTCACTGGTCTTCGCAATTCCCATTCATGTCGGCGCATTGGGCTTGGTGCTTGGAATCATGACGGTTATGGGTGTGACCAATCACATGGGGTGGGAAGTGTTTCCGCGGGTGATGTGGCGGGGGCCACTTGGGGCGTGGCTGATCACCGCGAGCCATCATCAGCGGCATCATGAGCAATATGGGTGCAACTATGGTCTCTATTTCCGTTTCTGGGACCGGATCTGCGGCACCGACCGGGGGATTGGTGATTTTGGAAAAGCACATGCGCGCGCGGCGGCTCGCACTGGTGGCGCTGGCCGCGCTGCTCCTCCCGGCGGCCTCGCCGGTGGAGAGCTTCGACCTTGAGGTCACCGGGCTGCGCAATGCGAAGGGCGTGCTGCAAATCTGCCTGACCGCGCGGCCCGACAGCTTCCCCGATTGCAAGGACGACCCCCGCGCCGTCTCGCGCACCATTTCGGCGGCGCATCCGACGACCCGCTTCGAAGGGCTGGCCACCGCCACCTACGCCGTCGCGGTGATCCACGACGCGAACAGCAACAAGAAGCTCGACACGATGATGGGCATCCCGCGCGAAGGCTTCGGCTTCAGCCGCAACCCCACCATCACCTTCGGCCCGCCCAAGTTCAAGGCGGCATGCTTCCCGCTCGACGGCGCGAAGCAGCAGGTGAAGATGAAGTATATGCTGTAGGGGCAGCGCGCCGTCGCGCGCCCCGTGCATCCATTTCCGCAGTGCAGCGTTGCGCACCTGAAACAGGTTCAGGAAAACACCTTCATGCGTATCCGCGTTCTTTCCGCCTTCCTCGCTGCCACCCTTGCCACCCCTGCGCTGGCGCAGGACGAAGCACCGCCAGCCGCACAGGCTGAAGCGGCGCAGGAGGGCCGCGCGCGCCTCACCATCGCCGCCGGCGGGGTGTGGCTGCCGGATTATGAGGGGTCGGACGATAATCGCTGGAGCCCGCTACCCGCCGCCAACGGCACGGTTGCGGGGATGAGCTTCACCGTGCTCGGCAACCGCGCCAGCCTCGACGTCATCCCCGATGTCGTGGGGAAGGACTGGAATTTCCAGCTCGGCCCGGTCGCGGTCATCAACCTCAACCGCACCAATCGCGACGCCATCGCCGACCCCCGCGTCTCCGCGCTGGGTGAGATCGACACCGCGGTCGAGGTCGGCGGCTATGTCGGCATCGGCAAGACCGGCATCATCCACGATTACGACACGCTGTCGGTCAGCCTCAGCTACCGCCATGACGTGACCAAGATTCACCGCAGCGGCATCTTCACCCCCTCGGTCACCTACACCACCCCGCTCAGCACCAAGGCGCTGGTCTCGGTGTTCGCCACCGCCGAGATCGTCGAGGACCGCTACGCCCGCACCTATTTCGGCGTGACCCCGGCGGGCAGCGTGCTCAGCGGCCTCCCCGCCTACACGCCACAGGGCGGGCAAAAGGACATCACCTTTGGCGGCATGTTCACCCATGCGCTCACCGGCAATCTGACCAAGGGCCTCGCGCTGGTCGCGGGCGGCACCTACAAAAAGCTGATCGGCGACTTCGCCGACGCGCCCATCGTCGCCATCGCCGGATCGCGGCATCAGTGGACCGCGGGCGCGGGACTGGCGCTGAGCTTCTGACGTTCCCCTTGCCATCCCCTCGCCAGGCTTTAGCCTGAACGCATCGGGCAGGGGGCATTGATGGCATTTCGTGACGGACCCAGCGGCATCGGCGGCTGGCTGGCATTTTTTCTGGTCACGTTGGGGGTGTTCACCCCCATCCGGCTCGCCGCCACCGCCTATAGCTTCTTCGCCGATCCGCAGATCGCCGCAGCCTATGGCGATCGCTGGCCGGCGCTCGTCACGGCGGAACTGATGCTGATGGCTGCCAGCGTGGTGGCAATCGCCTATCTGATGTGGCGGTTCTTCATGCGGCGAACGTGGCGCACGGTACAGATCGCGGTGGCAGGCATCTGGGCGATCGCGGTTGGCGCGATGGTGCTCGATACATTCATTGTCGCCCTGCTCGGCGGGATCGCTATCGACATATTGGTGCAGGATTCGGTCGCAGATTATCTAAAGGCGCTGTTCTACGCAGTGCTCTGGACGACCTATCTCCTCCGCTCGACCCGTGTCGCCAACACCTATCCGCGCGAGGATGCGCCCGAGGAGCTGACCGCAGTCTTCGAATAGTCCGCTGGACCTTCCCAGCCGCAGCCCCTACAACCGTCCCATCCCCGGGGGAGCGCCGATCCGCGCTTGAGAGGAGGGCAGGAGCCTTCGACCCGCTGAACCTGATCCGGTTGACACCGGCGTAGGGAGTGGGCGGCTTTCACCCGAAAACCGTGCGCTCTCCGCGAATTTGGAGCGCATCATGGCCGACAATCCCACGCATCCCGAACTGAAGGTCACCACCGGCGCCATCCGCGGCTCCACCAAGATCCATGTCGGCCCCCGCAAGGTCGCGATGCGCGAGATCCATCTCGAACCGTCCAGCGGCGAGCCCCCGGTCCGCGTCTACGACACCAGCGGACCCTACACCGACGCCAACGCCCGCATCGACATCATGGCCGGGCTTCAGGAGCTCCGCCGCGACTGGATCCGCGCGCGCAGCGATGTCGAGGAGGTCGCCCAGCGCGAGGTAAAGCCCGAGGATAACGGCCAGCTCGGCCCCGACCGCAGCGGCGGCGTCCAGCCCTTCCCCAATGTCCGCAAGACCGTGCTGCGCGCCAAGCCCGGCATGAACGTCAGCCAGATGCACTATGCCCGCCGCGGCATCATCACGCCCGAGATGGAATATGTCGCCACCCGCGAGAATCTCGGCCGCCAGATGCTGTCCGAATATGTCCGCGACGGCGAAAGCTGGGGCGCGGAAATCCCCGATTATGTGACGCCCGAATTCGTCCGCGATGAAGTCGCCCGTGGCCGCGCGATCATCCCCAACAACATCAACCACCCCGAATCTGAACCGATGGCGATCGGCCGCAACTTCCTGGTCAAGATCAACGCCAATATCGGCAACTCCGCCGTCGCGTCGAACGTGGCGCAAGAGGTCGACAAGATGGTGTGGGCGATCCGCTGGGGCGCCGACACGATCATGGACCTGTCGACCGGCCGCAACATCCACGACACCCGCGAATGGATCCTGCGCAACAGCCCCGTTCCCGTCGGCACCGTCCCGATCTATCAGGCGCTGGAGAAAGTCGGCGGCGTCGCCGAGGACCTCACCTGGGAAATCTTCCGCGACACGCTGATCGAACAGGCGGAGCAGGGCGTCGATTATTTCACCATCCACGCCGGCGTGCGCCTGCCCTACATCCCGATGACTGCCAAGCGCGTCACCGGCATCGTCTCGCGCGGCGGCAGCATCATGGCGAAATGGTGCCTGGCGCACCATCGCGAGAGCTTCCTCTACGAGAAGTTCGACGAGATTACGGAGATCATGAAGGCGTATGACATCGCCTACTCGCTCGGCGACGGCCTGCGCCCCGGCAGCATCGCCGACGCCAATGACGAGGCGCAGTTCGCCGAACTCTACACGCTGGGCGAACTGACCAAGCGCGCCTGGGAACAGGATGTTCAGGTAATGATCGAAGGCCCCGGCCATGTGCCGATGCACAAGATCAAGGAGAATATGGAAAAGCAGCTGGCGGCATGCGGCGAAGCCCCCTTCTACACGCTCGGCCCGCTCACCACCGACATCGCGCCGGGCTATGACCATATCACCAGCGGCATCGGCGCCGCGATGATCGGTTGGTACGGCACCGCGATGCTCTGCTACGTCACGCCCAAGGAACATCTCGGCCTCCCCGACCGCGACGACGTCAAGGTCGGCGTAGTAACCTACAAACTCGCCGCCCACGCCGCCGACCTCGCCAAGGGCCACCCGGCAGCCAAGGTCCGCGACGACGCGCTAAGCCGCGCCCGCTTCGAATTCCGCTGGCGCGACCAGTTCAACCTGTCGTTGGACCCGGATACGGCGGAACAGTATCACGACCAGACCCTGCCAGCCGAAGGCGCCAAGACCGCGCACTTCTGCTCGATGTGCGGCCCGAAATTCTGCTCGATGAAGATCACGCAAGAGGTGCGCGACTTTGCGGCGAAGCAGAATCAGGGGGCGGAGGCGTTCATTGCAGCGCAGCCAGTGGATG
>JBHYGP010000091.1:0-5796 GCA_051858935.1 Sphingomonas sp. | reverse complement strand
GATTACCAGCACCGCCGCGCCATTCGGGTTTTTGGGGCGGTAGATCTCCATGCGTGGCGTCGTGACGTTCGACACCGCGCCGGTCGCGCTGCCGTCCTTTCCGACCTTTTCCGGGCCGGAGCCGCCGCCCGATCCGGGCATGGCCGCAGGCCACAGTTTGAACACCTGATCGGGGCCCCTGTCCGCCGCCGCAGAGGGAGTAGCGGCGGCGAACAGGAACAACAGGGCGGCGAGCAGCGAGCGAACCATCATCAGAACTTCAACGTCGCGCCGACATAGAAACGGCGTCCGGCGACGTCATAGGCCGAATTCTGGTTGGTCAGCCGCCCGCTTTCGGTGCCGGTCGGCAGGAACGGGCTGATCGCGTTGGTCACGTTGTTGATCCCGGCATAGACGCGCAGATCGGTGCGGCTGCGCGTCGGTACGTCGAGCGACATGAACAGGTCATGCTCCCACACATCGTCGATGAACAGATACATCGGCACTTCGGCGTTCGGGACGGTCTGGAGCAGTTCGCGATACTGATCGACCTGCGCATTGCTGTCGTTGATCGATCCATAGACGGTGGTGGTCCAGCGCAGCCGCACCGGCCCGATCGACCAGGCGAGCGACCCGCGCCCGCGATATTTGAAGCTGCCCTCGGCAAGGTCGCCGCGCAGGTCGTTGACCACAGTGCCGTCGACGCCCTGGAACGTCACCTTGTGCTTGAGCACATGGGTGCCGTCATAGCGCAGGTCGAACCGGCCGGGGATGCCGATCGAATCCTTCAGGCTGAAGCGCCAGTTGAACGCGACGTCGATGCCCGAGACGTCCATGCTGGCAAGGTTCACCTGACGCTGCACCAGCTCGACGATCTGGCCGTTGTTCGGGTTGCGGGTGATGTCGGCGCAGAAGGGGTTCGATGCCTGCGCCGTGTCGGTGTCATAGCATTGCAGCTGGATATCGCGGTTCGAATAGGCGTCGATCGCGTCCTTGATCTTGATGTCGTAATAATCGACGGCCAGCGTCATGCCGCGCAGAAAGCTGGGGTTGAACACCGCGCCCAGCGTGATCGTGTCGGCGGTCTCTTCCTTGAGGTTCGGGTTGCCGCCATTCGGGCTGAACAGATTGCCGCCCGCCTGATTATATTCCTGCGGGTCGCCATCGGCGAGCTGCTGCGCGAACAGCGCCTGGATGCCCGGATCCTGACGGCAGGCCGCAGCGATCCGCCCGGACGTGGTCGGGGTCACGCCGTCGCACAGATCCTGTGCCGCCTCGAAATTGCCGCGCGGGGGCGAGTAGATTTCGGCGAGGTCGGGCGCGCGCTGGGCGCGGGCATATTGCGCGCGGAAGCGCAGGTCGGCGACCGGCGCATATTGCGCACCCGCGCGCCAGCTCAGCACCGTCCCGACGCGGTCGATATTGTAATGCGCCGCGCGGGCCGACAGATCGACGCTGAGCGCATAGGCGAGCGGCTGTTCCTTGAGCAACGGGATGGTGACTTCGCCGAACCCTTCGACTGCGGTGATGTTGCCGCCGAAATTGGGGACGGCGTTGCCGGTCGTGCCGCCCGCCTGCGATAGTTCGTCGCCGCGCAGTTGCTGGCTGTCGCGGCGGAAATCGACGCCGAATGCGGTTGAGACCGGGCCGGCGGGCAGGTCGAACAGCTTGCCGGTGGCGAATGCCTGCGCCGTGACTTGCTCGATCGTCAGCTGCTGGTGCAGGTCTGCGCGAATCCAGGCTGCCGCTTCGGGGGTGATTGCTCCCTCGCCGAACAGGTTGATCGGCACGCAGCCCGCAGCGCGCGCGGTCGCGTCGATGCAGCGCGGCTGGCTGTCGGGGCCAAGCTCGGCGGCGAGCGCCTGGGTCAGCCGGGCGCCGTTGATCTCGTTGCGGCGCCACTGGTCCTGCTCGTACCGGCCATAGCCTGCGCTGGCTTCCCAGTTCCAGTCGTTACCGATGGAGCCGCGCAGGCCGGCCCAGCTGCGGACGGTCGTGCGCTTGTTCTCGGTGATCTGCCCGCCGACCTCGTCAAAGCGGCGGTCCCAGGCAAGGCCATTGCCGTTGGTCGGCGCGTCGCGGCGGATCTCGTCGGGCACGAACGGGTTGCACGCCCCCGATCCGGTGCCGGTGGCGCGGCGACACGCGATGCGGCCATATTCGATCTCGGTCGTGACGCCGGTCATCGGGTCGGTGAGCGGATAGGTGGAATCCCAGCCGATACCGACCGCCTCGCGCGTCTCGCCGGAATCGATCCGCGAGAACTGGACCTGTGCAAAGCCCTCCAGCGCGTCGGAGAATTCGTAATTGACCTTCGCCGCCGCCAGATAGCGTTCGCGCGGGAGGATCAGCGAGCGCCCGGTGCGCTGGTTGTAGCCGTCGCGATTGGGCAGGAAATAGCCGGTGTTGCCATTGTCGGACGTGCCGACATTGACGGGGTTGCCAGTCTGCACGTCCGGCCCCAGCGGGACCAGCACGCCGTTGCGATAGAAGCGGTCGCGCGCCGAGGACGATCCCGAAAACACGCCGCCGGGCGTGAAGGACGACAGGTCGGCGGGGGTCAGCGGCGGGAACAGACTGGCGGGCTGGTCGCCGCTCGTGGGCACGCCGTTGTTGAGATAGACCGTCTCCAGCAAATTCGTGCCGGTGTTCCAGTCATAGTCATAAGACACGCCGCGTGTCGCCCATTCGCGGTCGGTCGCGCGGATGCCGTGATCGCGGTCATAGGTGCCGCTGACCAGGAAATAGCCGCGCCGGTCGCCAAAACGCGTGCCCCAGCTGGCGTTGTATGTTTCCTCCAGCCCGTCGCCGCCCTCGGTGAAGCCGGTGCGCGCATTGAGGCGGAAGCCGCGCTGGCGGCTTTCGGTGATGATGTTGACCACGCCCGCGACCGCGTCGGAGCCATAGACCGACGACGCGCCGCCGGTGATGATCTCGACCCGGTCTATAAAGTCGGATGGGATGGTGGACAGGCTGACGCGGTTGCCGATGCCGCTGTTCGATACGGTGCGGCGGCCGTCGACCAGGACCAAGGTGCGGTTGTCGCCGAGATTGCGCAGCATGATCGAACTAAGGCCGGAATTCTGGGTGTTGCCGGTCACGCTCGCATCGTTGAGCGTGGAGGACACGGCGGGCAGTTCGGCCAGCGTCTCGCTCAGCTCGCTGTCACCCGACTCCAGCAGGTCCTGCGCGCCGACGGTGACGGTGGGCGTCGCCGTGTCATAGGTTTCCCGCGCGATGCGGCTGCCCGTGATGACGATCGGCTCGGCCTGCTCGGCGCTGGCGTCGGCCGGCGCATCCTGTGCCATCGCCGGCGCGGACCCGGCGCCCAGCGCCGATGCGAGCAGCAGATATTTGACCTTCATGTGATCCTCCCTGGTATTTTCTTTCGCCCCCTATGGGGGTCAGTCTTCGTCGGTTTCGGCGGCGGGCCATGCGGGCGCGGCCGGCGCGGGGCCGTTGAGCGCGCGGTCCAGCGCATCCTTGTCCAGCGCATTGTCCCAGCGGGCGACGACCACCGTCGCGACCGCGTTGCCGATGAAATTGGTGAGGCTGCGGCACTCGCTCATGAAGCGGTCGATGCCGAGGATCAGGGCCATGCCCGCGACCGGCACCGATGGCACGATCGACAGCGTCGCAGCGAGCGTGATGAAGCCCGCGCCGGTGACTCCCGCCGCACCCTTGGACGAGATCATCGCGATCAGCAGCAGCGCGATCTGGTCGCCGAGCGACAGGTCGACATTGCACGCCTGCGCAATGAACAGCGCCGCCAGCGTCATGTAGATGTTGGTGCCGTCGAGGTTGAAGGAGTAGCCGGTCGGCACGACCAGCCCGACCACCGACTTCTCGCACCCCGCGCGCTCCATCTTGTCCATCAGGCTGGGCAGCGCGCTTTCGGACGAGGAGGTGCCGAGCACGAGCAGCAGTTCGGCCTTGAGGTAGCGCATCAGCTTGAAGATCGAGAAGCCCGCGAGCTTGGCGACGATGCCGAGCACCACGACCACGAAGATCAGCGAGGTGAGGTAAAAGGTCGCGACCAGCCCCGCGAGATTGGCGAGCGATTCGATGCCGTATTTGCCGATCGTGAACGCCATCGCGCCGAACGCGCCGACCGGGGCCGCGCGCATCAGGATGCCGACCAGCTTGAATACGACGAGCCCGATCCGCTCGAGCATATCGCGCACCGGCGCGGCAGGCTCGCCGACCATCGACAGTGCGATGCCGAACAGGATTGAGACGAGGAGTACCGGGAGCAGCTGGTCTCCCGTCAACGCCGACACCAGGGTCGTCGGGATGATCGCCATCAACCACTCGACGAGGCTGCTATGCCGAGCCTTTTCGACATAGCCCTCGACCGCGCCGGTATTCAGCGTGGCGGGATCGACATTCATCCCTGCGCCGGGCTGGACCGTATTGGCGACGATCAGGCCGACGATCAGCGCGAGGGTCGAGAAGAACAGGAAATAGGCGAACGCCTTGCCCGCGACACGCCCGACCGAACGCAGTTCGGTCATTCCGGCGATGCCGGTGACGAGGGTGAGGAAGATCACCGGGGCGATGATCATCTTGACCAGCTTGATGAAGGCGTCGCCGAGCGGCTTCATCGCCTCGCCAGCACCCGGATAGAAAAAACCCAGCGCCACGCCTGCCGCGATCGCGATCAGCACCTGGATATAGAGCTGGGTCCACCAGCGTCCGGGCTTTGCGGGCTGTGCCGCGTAGTCGAGTGCAACCGCCATTCAAACTCCCCTCATGCGCGCCTTTATCGGTGCGTCTGGCTATAGTGGCGCGGAGTATGATGGCTACAGGGGGGATGACGAAGTGGTCGAGTGATCTGTTCTATATCAATAGGTTAGGCGCGTATGGCATTGGCGCGGCTGCAATTTATGTGTGAAATTTCGCGCATCTATAATGGGTAATGTGTGATATTCCGCCCTGATGGAGTTTGGGACGACTCGCCTGTCACGCCGTCTGGCGGTGCTCGCCCTCATCGGGCTGGCGCTGGTAGCGATGGTCGCCTTTGGTGCGTCGCGCTGGGCACGCGGGCAGGCGGTGGCGGCGACCGACGCCGCGGCGGCGGAGCTTGCCCGCGCCAATGCCGGGCTGTTGACCAGCGAGCTCCAGAAGTTCCGCCTGCTCCCGTTGGTCCTGACCGACTATCCCGACGTTCCCGCGCTGCTCGACGCTCCGTCCGATGCAGTGGCGGCGCGGGTCAACGCCCGGCTCGAGCTGCTCGCCCAGCGCACCGACGCAGCGGCGATCTATGTCATCGATGCACAGGGCAAGACGGTCGCCGCCAGCAACCATCGCCTGCCGACCAGCTTCGTCGGGCAGAATTACGGATTTCGTCCCTATTTTCGCGATGCGATCCGCACCGGTAGCGCGGAACTGTTCGCACTCGGCACGATCAGCGGTGTTCCCGGCCTGTATCTCGCCCAGCGGGTGGGGACCGCCGCCCGCCCGCGCGGGGTGATCGTCGTCAAGATCGAGTTCGAGCGCGTCCAGTCCGCTTGGGCGGAGCAGCAGGGGACGACGATCGTCACCGACCGGCACGGCGTGGTGATTGTCACCGGCCGCCCCGACTGGCGCTTCCGCACGCTCGCGCCGCTTTCCGATGCCAGCCGACAGGCGATCCGCACCACCCGCCAATATGGCGACTTGCCGCTCACCCCGCTGCCACTCACGATCGACGGGTTGACCGCGCGGGAAGGCGAGTCGGCGGACGACAGCCGGATCGCTGCGGTTGCCGCCCCGCTCGCCGGAGCGCGCCTCCACGTCCTGATGCCGCTGCGTCCCGCGCGTGCCAGCGCCAACGCC
>JBHYGP010000090.1:0-16056 GCA_051858935.1 Sphingomonas sp. | reverse complement strand
GGGGCGCAGCATCGCGTGATGCCGATGGTGGCCAGCGCGATCCGCGTCGCACAGGGCGTGCCCGAAGAGATTGCCGCTCGCGTTGCGGCGCGGGCACGCAGCGACGCGATGATCGCGATGGCCCAAACCGCCGAACTGGTGCGGATCGGCGCGGCTTTGTCCGCCGCCGGGGTCGACTGGATCACGATCAAGGGGCCGGCGCTCGCCCAGCTGGCCTATGGCAATGTCGGATCGAAAGTGTCGCACGACATCGACCTGCTGATCGACCCCGGCGCGCGGGTCGCGGCGTTCACGGCGCTGCGCGACCTCGGCTATATCTCGGTCGACGGGCAGGATCAGGTGCCGCCGGGCGCGCTCGATCATGTGCTTAAGGACAGCGGCTGGCGGCATCCCGAGCGCAGGGTCGCGGTCGAACTGCACACCCGCCTGTTCATCAACCGCTTTCTGGTCCCCGAACTCGGCCTCCGGTCCCCGCGTGAGATGGTGGCGTTCGGACCGGATCGCGCGCTGCCCACCCTCGCCCGGCCCGAGGCGCTCGTCTATCTCGCGGTGCATGGCGCGAGTACCAATTGGCACCGCATCAAGTGGATCGCCGATTTCGCCGCGCTGACCCGGTGCAGCAGCGATGCGCAGCGCACCGCCGCCCGCGCGTGCGCCGCGCGGGTCGGCGCGGGCGATGTGCATGACAGCGCGCTGGCGCTGGCGGCCGAACTGTTCGGCGATTCCGCCGTGCCGCCGCCCGCCACGCTCTCGCGTCAGGCGCAGCGGCTGACCGCAGCGGGGCTGCGCGACCTTACCGCGCCGCACGAACGCACGTTACGTGAGGTGGACTGGGACCGCAGCTTCATTGTCTATGTCGACAAGATAAGGTTCATGCCGGACTGGGCCTATCGCCGAGAGGAATTACGCCTGATGCTGATCGAAGCTTCATCCTACACCCCCGACGCGCCGTGGTGGCGGCGCTGGACCGCCCCTGTCGCGCTGGCGGGACGCTTTGCCCGGCGCAAACTGGCGCAGGCGGTAGGTCGATGAGCGCGGCGACGGACACCCGCACGCGGCTCAAGTCGATCTTCGGCGGATCGGCGGGCAATCTGGTCGAATGGTATGACTGGTACGCCTATGCCGCGTTCAGCAGCTTTCTCGCCCCGCATTTCTTCCCCAAGGGGGATCCGCTGGCGCAGGCGCTCAACGTCTGGGCGATCTTTGCGGTCGGCTTTTTCATGCGCCCGATCGGCGCGTGGCTGATGGGCATTTATGGCGACCGGCGCGGACGCAAGGCGGGGCTGACGCTGTCGGTGACGCTGATGTGCGGCGGATCGATGCTGATCGCGGTGACGCCCGGCTATGACAGCATCGGGGCCTGGGCGACGATATCGCTGGTCGTGGCGCGGCTGATGCAGGGGCTGTCGGTCGGCGGTGAATATGGCGCGAGCGCGACCTATCTCTCCGAAATGGCGGGCAAGGAGCGGCGCGGTTTCTATTCCAGCTTCCAATATGTCACGCTGATCTCCGGCCACCTCGTCGCGCTTGCCGTCTTGTTGCTGCTGCAGGCGGCGATGGCCGACACCGCACTGGCGGAATGGGGCTGGCGCATCCCCTTCTTCATCGGCGGCGTGCTTGCGGTGGGGGTATTCTGGCTCCGCCGCAACCTCCCCGAGACGCAGAGCTTCGCCAATCGCAGCACGGCGGCGGAGGACCGGTCGAGCTTCGGCGCGCTCTTCGTGCGTCACCCGCGTGAGGCGGCTTTGGTGATGCTGCTCACCGCCGGCGGCACGCTCGCCTTCTACGCTTACTCGGTCTACCTGCTGACCTTCCTCAGCGGCACCGGGGCGTTCACCAAGCAGATCTCGACCCAGATCAGCGCAGCCGCCCTGTTCGTGTTCATGTGCATCCAGCCACTCGCCGGCGCATTGTCCGACCGGATCGGGCGCAAGCCGCTGATGATCGGCTTCGGCGTGCTCGGCGTCGCCTTCACCTGGCCGATCTTCACCACGCTCGAAACCGTGCAGACCCCGCTCGCTGCCTTCCTCATCATGTCGGGCGCGCTGGTGATCGTCACCGGCTACACCTCGATCAACGCGGTGGTGAAGGCGGAGCTGTTCCCGGCGCATATCCGCACGCTCGGGGTCGCCCTGCCCTATGCGCTCGCCAACGCGATCTTCGGCGGCACCGCGCCCTATGTCGCGCTGTGGTTCAAGGATCAGGGGATGGAGCGCGGCTTCTACTGGTATGTCACCGCGATGATCGGCGTGTCGCTGGTCACGTACCTGCTGATGCGCGACACGCGGGTGCACAGCAAGATCCTGGAGGATTGAACTTCCCCCTCCCGCTCGCGGGAGGGGTCGGGGGAGGGCCTGTCACAACAGGCCGCGCTTCGTGTGGACAGCCCCTCCCCTAGCCCCTCCCGCAAGCGGGAGGGGAACGTGTTTCCTTCAACCCGCCATCCACGCTAAAGCCCCCCGATGACTCCCGTGCTCAACGTCCATAGTTCGATCCTCGGCCAGGCATGGCGCTGGCGGGGGCTGGCGGCGGATACGCGCGACCCCGGCTTTGCACCCGACGATCTGGTGACCCAGTTGCTGCTGACCCGCGGCTGCCCGCGCGAGGAGCTGGAAGCGCATCGCAACCCCAGCATCCGTGCCTTCATGCCCGACCCGTCGATCTTCCGCGACATGGACCGCGCCGCCGAGCGCGTCGCCGATGCGGTGCAGCGCGGCGAACAGGTCACGGTGTTCGGCGATTACGACGTCGATGGCGCCACCTCCGCAGCCCTGCTGATCCGCCTTCTCCGCGACCTCGGCCTCGATCCGCGCGCCTATATTCCCGATCGCCTGATGGAGGGTTATGGCCCCTCGGGCGAGGCACTGGTGCGGCTGAAGCGCGACGGCGCCGACCTGATCGTCACCGTCGATTGCGGCGCGATGGCCTATGACGCGCTCGCCGAGGCCAAGGCGGTCGGCGCCGAGGTGATCGTCGTCGATCACCATAAATGCGCCTCCGAACTTCCGGTCGCGCTCGCGCTGGTCAATCCCAACCGGCTCGACGAGGATGAGGGGGCCGCGCACGGCCATCTCGCCGCGGTCGGCGTCGCCTGGCTGCTTGGCGCGGCACTGGTGCGCGTGCTGCGCGGGCGCGGCTTCTTCGCCACCCGCGCCGAACCGCGCCTTCTCGACCTGCTCGACCTGGTCGCGCTCGGCACCGTCGCCGATGTCGCGCAACTGAAAGGCCTCAACCGCGCCTTCGTCGCGCAGGGGCTCAAGGTCATGGGCCAGCGCCGCAATATCGGCATGAACGCGCTGATCGAGGCGAGCCGCCTGACCCGCGCGCCGACCTGCACCGACCTAGGCTTCGCGCTCGGGCCACGGATCAATGCAGGCGGGCGCGTCGGCAAGTCGGACCTGGGCGTGCGCCTGCTGACCACCGAGGATGCCGACGAAGCGCGCGGGATCGCCGAGGAACTCAACCGCCTCAACGAAGAACGCCGCGCGATCGAGGCGGAGGTGCAGCAATCCGCCGAAGCGATGGAGCCCGAGGGCGCGGTCGCGGTCGTCGCCGCGCGCGGCTGGCACCCCGGCGTGATCGGCATCGTCGCGGGTCGGCTCAAGGAAAAACACGGCCGCCCGGCCATCGTCATCGCGATCGGCGAGGACGGGATCGGCAAGGGCTCGGGCCGCTCGATCTCCGGCGTCGATCTCGGCGCGGCGATCATCGCGGCCAAGGAAGCGGGCTTGCTGATCGCGGGCGGCGGTCATGCGATGGCGGCGGGCGTCACCGTCGCGGAGGACCAGATTCCGGCGTTTGTCGCATTCCTCAACGCCAAGCTCGCCGAAGCGGTCGAGCGGGCATCGGGCGATCGCGCGCTATTGCTCGATGCAGTGCTGGCACCGGGCGGGGTCAATCCCCTGCTGGTCGAGGCGATGGAGGCCGGCGGCCCCTATGGCATGGGCTGGCCCGCGCCGCGCGTCGTTGCGGGACCGGTGCGGCTGATCAAGTGCGACGTGGTCGGCAACGGCCATGTCCGCGCGATCGTCGCGGGCGATGACGGACGCAGCATCAAGGCGATGGCGTTCCGCGCCGCCGACACCCCGCTCGGCCTCGCCCTGCTCGGTGCTCCGCGCGACCGCAAGCTATGGATCGCGGGCCGCGCAAAGATCGACGACTGGGGTCCGCGGCCTGCGGCGGAAATTCATCTCGATGATGCGGCCTGGGCCGACTGATTCGCAAAGATTCGCCCTTGACCGCGGCGACGCCTTTGCCTAACCGGCCCCCTCGCTGACGGCCCCTTCGTCTAGCGGTTAGGACGCGGCCCTTTCACGGCTGAAGCACGGGTTCGATTCCCGTAGGGGTCACCAGGCTGCCTTCCCAAGGCATCCCAAAATGTGCCGTAAACGGCTGTTTTCTGCGGTTTTTCGTGGTATAATCATCCCAGTTGGATCGGTGAAAAGCCACTCCATACCAGCAATCTGATGGTATATCTGATGGCACGTCGCCGGTCGCTTCGATGGAGATACCATCATGGCGTTGTCGGTTGTGGCAATCAAAGCGGCCAAGAGTCGCGACAAGGCGTACAAGCTCAGTGACAGCGACGGGCTCTACCTGCTCGTGACGCCTGCGGGCGGTCGCTACTGGCGAATGAACTACCGACATCTCGGAAAGCAGAAAACCCTGGCTTTCGGCGTATGGCCCGAGACCGGCCTCGCCGAAGCGCGCGCGGAGCGCGACGCAGCGCGGAAGGTACTCGCGCGTGGCGATGATCCCGCCGAGCGGATCAAGCTCGATCGCATCGCGGCGGCGGTAGCTGCCTCTAACAGCTTTGAGGCTGTCGCCGACGAGTGGCTCCTCAAGGTCGAGAAGGAAGGGCGTTCACCCGTCACGATGAAGAAGCTGCGCTGGCTGCTCGGGTTCATCAACGCGTCGATCGGCAAGCGCCCCATCGCCTCGATCTCCGCACAGGAGCTTCTACTGATGCTCCGAAAGATGGAGGGCAAAGGCCGCTACGAGACCGCCAAGCGGCTGCGCAGCACCTGTTCGCAAGTGTTCAGATACGCCATCGCGACGGCTCGCGCGGACCGCGACGTCGCGAGCGATCTGCGGGGCGCTCTGATCGTGCCGAAGCCGGTCCATCGCGCCGCCATCACGACGCCCCGAGAGGCTGGCGCGCTGCTGCGTTCGATCGAAGCCTTCAAGGACAGCGCCAATGTCCACGCGGCATTGCGGCTGTTGCCGCATGTGTTCGTCCGCCCGGGTGAGCTGCGCTTCGCCGAATGGGCCGATATCGACCTCGACAAGGCGGTCTGGACCATCCCGGCGCACAAGACAAAGATGCGGCGCGCTCACAGCGTCCCCCTCTCCCGCCAGTCGCTCGCCATCCTCCGCTCGATCGAGCACGACCCGGACTACAGCGGCTTCCTGTTTCCCTCACGCAGCTCGGTTGATCGACCGATGTCAGAGAACACGATCAACGCCGCCCTGCGCCGGATGGGCTATGCTCAAGACCAGATGACCGGACACGGCTTCCGGGCGATGGCTGCAACCCTGCTCAATGAAATGGGCCTGTGGCACGCTGACGCGATCGAACGGCAACTCGCCCACTGCGACAACAATGCGGTTCGCCGCGCCTACACCCGCGGCGAGTATTGGGACGAACGCGTGCGCATGATGCAGCACTGGTCCGACCATCTCGAATTTCTCCGCGACGGGGCAAGCGTGCTCAAGGGCAAATTCGGGTAGGCCGAAGGGCCATAGCGGGCAGCGGGCGGCTGGAACTGGGCCGGGAGCGCACTGTCAGATTGCATATTGGTGACTGGCAAAGCTGACATTGTTGGTTCGACGGTCCGATCAATGGCACTTAGCCGATAACGAGTGGTAGCTATTGGCGGGGAGAGCTCTTCTCTCCACTGGCCTATATGTAGATTGGCAGATCGGGCGATGGGGGACGATTGATGGAGAGCGCGCACGAATCCTGAATCGCACGAATGGCGAACGGCTGGCTTCGCGCTAGATTGATGAGCTCATTTGACTTGCGCATGCGCTGCCGCCGTCATGCTTCAGAGTTCCTCAACGGTGGGTACATTGCGCATGCGGTTTGAGCGGCTCGACGTTGGCCCCATGTCGGCTAAGTCGGAGTTCGTTTGCCTTCGAGGAAAATCCTGGCTGTCGTGAACGAGAAGCGCGCAACTTGCGGCAACCATGCGACCACAAGATTTGGATCCTTGGGAAAATAGACCGCAGAGATGACATCATCGAGCGCGGCTCTTAGGCGTTGCTCTTGGCATTCCTCCAGAGCGTCCCAACCCGCACGCCACCAGTCCTGGTGACCTGCCTCAGCTGCATCGAGAAACTTGGGAAGCAGCATCTCGGCCAAGCGCGACCGACCGACGACCAACGCCAGCAAGAACATTGGTAGTTGGAAGTCGCCGGGCACAGTCAACGTCCCCTCGAACCGCGCCAGGTTCCGACGCGGCACAGAGGCTTTTACCAACCGGTAGATGTTGGCGAAGCGCTTCGCCCCGCGTGGCGTGGCAAGAAGGCTATGCAGCGTTTCGGCGAAGGCAACTTCGCCCGCCGTGATCGTCAGAAGTTCGGGCGGCAGCGGCTCCTCCGGCGTTTCATTGCCGTCCTGCTTTCCGCGGCCGTCCGGGTGGGCGTGGTCTGGGCGCGCCGTGGTCGCTTTTTCGTTAGACGGGGAACCATGGCCGCGCGCGTCACCGCCATCAAGAAGGACCCGCTTGGTTCCCCCCGGCCGAAGTTCGGCGGCCTGTACGAGCGATGCCGTCGCATCACCAGCAGAGCTGCCAGCCGGGGCCGACGGCGTGGCCAGTGTCACCGCTTCGCTGGGTGCCAGCAAATGCCGCATCAATTGTGCGAAACCTTGCTCGCCCATCGGCCGCACCGTAAACGGGATTTGGAAGATTTTCTCGAGATAGTCCTGCGGCGTCGCGACTAATCCGGCTTCAGCACCGCCCACCAATTGAAGCTGGCTGACCTTCGAACCGAGAGATCGCAACAACCAGCGGGGATCGACGCTGACGACGACAATGAACAGCCGATAGGCGAGCAGCAGATGTACTGCTTGCAAGATGTTGACGACCATCTCAGGTGGGCAGCGATCGACATCGTCAATATAGAGGACGATGCGGTCGACCCGCTTCTCTCCCTCTTGCGGGGCGTTGAGGCGGGCAATCAGCGAGTCGAGATCGCGCCGGATCGTTGAGATCAGGCCCAAATGGCGGCGATAATCATCGGAAGTGGAACGCTCGCTGACGAAGAAGCCAAGCGATTGGCTATGGGCAAGCGCAGCGACACGACCTTCCAGTTCTTGGGCGCGTGCCGTCGCAGTCGTGACTCGCTCGTTGGCGACCTTCTCGTTCGCCCTGGCAATCGTCAGGGCTTCTTCGAGCGCCACTTCAGCGTTGCTTTTCTGCTGCCGCTTTTCGGCCAGTTGCGCATCGACCTTGGCCTTAGCCGTGACGAGCGTGTTGAGGCTCTTGGTGGCATAGAAGACGGCTTGGCGCAGTACTGCCGCCACCGACGCGGCCACCACCGAGACTTGCGCTGCTACCGCGCTCAATGTCGCCAGATGCGCGTTGGTGAAATATTCGACTAGGGTGCCAATCAGCGGTGGCAGCACCAGAAGGGCGACGATGCCGCCAATAACCCATTTGATGTTACCGCGGTTGAATATGGATACGCCAAAGGCGATCGTGCGGCCTGCAGCGGTGCGGCTCTGCTCGATCGCGTCGTTCAGCTCGCGAATATTCTCTAGGGCAGCCGGTGCGCCGATCGCCTCAAGCGATTCCTGCAAATCTCTTTGGAGCGCGGCATTATCCTTCAGCAGCGCCACCAAATCCCCGGCGCGAAAATCCTTTAGGCTGAGCTCACGCTGCTGCCGCTCGGCGATACGCTTTTCGAGTTCCTGTGCGGTCGTCTGGAGCTGCTCCGCCGCGAACCTCTGCTGTTCCTCGGCGCGGCTGATCTCGTCCTTCGCGCTGGCCAGGTCGCGCGACAGCGTCGAGCGTTGTGCTGCCTGGCTTTGCTGCGGGTTGAGGTGTTCGGACAACGCGTTCAGCAAGTGGCTGACTAGGCTGGCCCAGAGATTGCTGTCGACATAATGCCAGGCATTGAAGTGGATTTGGACGACGTTGGCGCAAAAATGGGAATCGTCGCGGCCTTGCGACTGTCGAGCAATATCGCTGACGGCGGCCTCGATCGACTTGATGTAGAAGCTCTTGCCAGCCCCCCATTCGCCGAACAAGCCGATGGCCAGCGGCGGTTCGACATCGCGGGCCAGCATTACTGACGCCAGCGTGCGGACATCCTTGGCAATGCCAATCGAGTCCCGGCTGATATCGATATTATCGTTGTTGTGCCCAGGCGTCGGCGGATCGCCATCTTCGGGTGCCGCCTGCAGGTCGGCAATCTCATCGAGCAGATCGCGGACGACACGCCGATCGTCATCATTCTGGGCAGCGCGCGTCAGCCCGGCCCGGATTTCTTCGGGATCGAACGCCGCTAGAACTGCGGCAAAGGCGCGGCGAGCAATTCCAGCGACGCCGCGCGCTTCGCCCAGCACGATTGCAGCGAGCGCGGACACGCCCATGCCGTCGCTAACCGCGATCCGCAGCGCCGGTGCCATTTGCGGATGCGCCAGCGCGAAAAGCGCATCATAGTCAGTAGAGCGATCCGTCGCGCCTTGTTCGAGCAACCGCACAATATCGGCCGCAAGCCCCGGCACCGGATGGATTCGCAATATCCGCAGCACATGCCAGGCGCGTTCGAACAGCCGCGAGTCAATCGATACGCGAAAGGCGGACAATATTGATTCGCTCTCCGGATCGCGAGCGATGGCGGCCAACCCCACGACCTCGGGCGCCGGGTCGCGTTCGACGCGGCTCAGGGCATCGCGCAAGTAGCTCAGCTGGCGCTGGACGATCCCGGCCAGAGCCCAGAAGCGGACCGAAGCGTCCGGCTCGTAGCCCACATCGAGATGTCTAAGGATCAGCGCGCCGCTTTCGTCCTGTTCCGGATCGAGCCAGATCAATACGCTGAGCATCCACGAGCGGATCGAGGCCAGCCATTTGGTCGGTCGAGAAGCCCTGTCCTCCCTTTCGCGCTGCGGTGAAAAGTCGTCGCGTAATGCTCGGCGTAGCCGCGCCGCCAATGCCTTGCCGCCAGCAATATCGCCTCGCTGGATGCGCCCCAGCAACCCGGCGCGGTCCACGTCGCTGCCATCGAGCAAGGTCCGCATGATATCGTCGAACCGTGGCTGATCCGATAGCAGATTGAGATCTTGCAGCATTGGCAAGTCGAGCCGCGCGCGCAGTTCGGCGATCAAGCGTGCCATTGAGTCGCCCCCTTGACGAAGATCGGCGTAAAGCAAGCGCCGGAACAGGCCACCGACCGCATCGAGCGCTGCCGGGTCGGCATCGCCGATCAACACCGGAATGATCCGCTCATCAGGTCCTAGCTGCTCGGCCAGCTTGTTCTGGGTCGGGCCCCAGCCGGCCTTGCCGAGCAGAATGACGATTAGCGGCGCAGTCGCTAATCGCTGCGCTTCAGAAACCGCGAAGTCCTTGCCCAGCAACAAGTCGCGCCGTGCAAAGTACATGGGGATGCCGCCATCTCGTAACGCATCGGCGACGGCATCGACGGCCGGCTCGCGGTCATTGTAGAGCAGGAAGATTTCGCGCGCGGCGTTCAAATTTACCTCTGCCATACTGCCCCTTGACCTCGACTATCCGGAACGGCGAGCCCGTCTGAATCGCCTCGCGTTACTTAGTTTGCCCGCCTCGACAATCTGCGCCTAGCGGCTATTTCTGCCAAGCGCGCCATCATCAGGCGTCATTGTCGCAACCCGATTTGCGTTACAGAATCGACCGCACGCACTACCGAAGAGGCTCGGCGCCGCCGGTCCGCACCCGATACGCCTCCTCGACGGCCCGCTGATAGCCAAGCCGGTCGGCAATCCGCGACGCGCGTTCAAGCAGCGCCGCACCGGAGATTGGGTCGCCCCGCTTCACCAAAATTTGCCCCACTAAGATGCGTAAAGCGATCTTACGCAGGGTGAAACCGTAGCGTGCGGCGACCGCCAAGGCCTCAGATGCTTGTTCGAGCGCGCCGTCGAAATCACCGTCGCGGAACCGCATCAGCGCCAGCACCCGCCTTGCTTCGAGGCGAACCCGGTACATGTCGGTCAGAGAAGCATAGCGCAGCGTGTCCATGACGCTGTGCAGCAGATCGGCGCGTTCGTCGCGACTGGCATGCTCAAAGCGGTGCTCGGCGCGGCTAAGGGCGGCGAGATGCGAGATATCCATCTGCCGTGAGGAGTCTGCCGCCGCCTGACACAGCAACAGGACGTCGCGCGCCTCCTCGCGCTTGTCGATCGCATGCAACAAACTGGCATAATGGCGCGCAAATAGCGCATAAGCGCGCTGCTCGCCGATATTGCGAAGAATCTGGACGCAGTGGGCCAGATAATTCTCGGCGGTCCGCAGCCGTCCGCGCAAATATTCGCACCAACCGCGATACCCGCACGCAATGCCGGTGGCGAGGATCAGGTCGGCAGCAAAATACGGATCGACTTCGCGGACACGTAGCCGCGGTGCCGTGCCATAAGCCTGCATGATCGCTTCAAAGGCGTTGCGTGCCTTGATCCCGCCAAGGCGGCTACAGCTGGCATCAAGCGTGTGCTCATCGACCGCTCGGTTGATCGACGATTTCAGGTCGCGAATGCGCGCCTCGGCTGAAGCGATTTTTGCGCGTTCGATATCGAGATGGATTTGGTTGAGCTGAATGCGCCGCCAATTCTGACCGTGATCGCCAAACTCGACGAAGCGCGCGTTGAGCGTTGCTGCCTTGCCGAGACTGTCGCGCGCGCCATAAAGGTCGCCGAACGCCATCAACGCGACACCGCGCTGGGCGTGTAGCCAGACCAGATCGTCGGCAAAGAAGTTAGGCGGATAATCTGGTGGCGTGGGCAGATTCGCCCGCTCATGTGCCGCCACTTCGGCCCAGTGAATGAGCTTGTCGAGCAGCTCGGCGTGGCGCGGCAGCTTCGGGTTGGCGCGATCCGACGGGAAAGCTTCGGGCTGGTGCATCAACAGAGTCGAGGTCGTGTAATAGGATCTCAGCGCTGCAAAAGCTGCCCGTAGCTGCATGCCATATTCGAGGGTGGTGACTGTATTCCGATTGGTGTCGATCAGGAACTCGACCATATGCTCGATGACGCGCTGCACACGGTCTTCGGGTTCATGGTCGTCGATCGGCTGGGCGGTGAGCAGCGGGATGTTGAACGACGTGTAATTGCGCGCGTCGCTGAACGGCACGCTGTTTCGGTCGCGAATCTCGTGCAGCAGTGCGCGGTGCAATCCATAGCGGCGGCGATCATCATGCAAGTTTTCCGGATTGACGCCGGGATATTGCTCGAGCTCGAGCACGAGATTGAGCTCCAGCAATTGTCCGATCACCGAATCGACTTCGCCCTGATCGACTGCCTCGGCGTCTTCTCCCAGCGGTATGCGAGCGCCGTCCAGCGCTATCGCCAGGGTCGAAGACATGACCGGCTGCCCAACAAACGCCAGAACCCTTAGCAGGTCGAGCGCAAGGGCCGCTTTCCGGCGCCCCTTGGTGGCGTCGTCGGATAGCGTCTGGGCAAGCAATTTTGCATCGAGATAGATATCGAAAAAGGGCCGACGGGCATCGGCTTCTGGCAAATTGCGTTGCTGGTAGAAGGCAGTCCTTGACGCCGTCGGGACGATGGTTTCGACCGAGCCGCGGTTTCCCAGCATCGCCCGGAATTGCGTGTCGACAGAGCGAAAATAGAGCGAGGTGATTTCGCTGCCGGGTGCCGCTGCCAACGGGTTAGCCTTACCGTCGCGTGTCGGGCGCATTGCCACCTGGCTGAAAAAGGTGCGCGGCGCTGGTTCGGAACTGGCAAATGGCTCAGGCGATCCCGAGATTACATCATAGTCGGCGATCCGGTGCGTCCCGAGATTACCCTGCTCGATGCCCAGTGAAGCAAGATAGCGGCCGACACGCGCGGTGCCGAACAGCAACAAAGTGACCGGATGCACGCCGCCATTGATCGAATGAATATAGTCGTAAAGACGCTCATCCGGGGTGAGAGAGGCGACCGTGCCCTGGGACACGGCATGTCGCCGGTAATGCTTCCGGAACTGCGGCAGCAATCGGATCAGCAGGTCGAGTTCGTTGCTGAGCGGATAGCCGGCCGAATCGAAAAACCTATCGGCGCCGTTGATTGCAATAAACAGTCCGCGCTTAATCGGCTCGCCTTGAATGGCCGAGGTCGTAATCTCGCCAAAGAACTGTTGCGCGGCGGCATCTCGACTTTGCTGGGCGCGATAAGCAGTGCGGTCGTCGAACAGTCCCGATACCAGTGAGAAAGCCGCGTCCAGCTCCCAAGTGAAACTGCCGTTGAGTTGGAAATAAAGCATCTCCGAGCCAACGGAAGATAGCGCCTTTTCGCGCGCCGGTTGCAGCTCGTCGAGGACAAAGTCACCTACGATGCTGGCAAGATTGCCATGGCCAGCACCCGGCCGATCAATAAATGCCTTTATCGGCGACCCGCCTGTCAGGACATGGGTCAGATAGTCATCGCCACTCAGCCCTTTTAGACCCCATGCGATGGGGGCATCATAGCCGGGCAGCCCGGACTTGCCTGCGACCGGGCGTGGAAGCTTTTGGGGTGCCTCATATTTGAGCTCGACCGTTGAGAAGCGCTCTCGGCCATGCCAGCCGGTTCCGGTGCCAAGCGGATTGCGCCCTGCCCACACGAGCGAACCTTTGCCGAGTGCGCGCTGGCGTTCAGCAAGGCCGGTCATGCCTGTCAGCAGATAATCCTGCATGTCGCGAAAGTCGCCGCCTTGGGTCAGCGGCTGCGCGTAAAACATCGTCGGATCTGGCCGCTGCGTGGCTGCGCCATGGTCGGTCCAGGAAACCGACTTCACGCGCTTATCGGCAAAGCGCGCGAGAAAATTGATGGATTCCGGCAACATCCGGTCGTTGGACACCTTTTGATAGTCGTCGAGCTCGCAGTCGAAAAGGACATAGACTCCGAATTCGCGGTAGAGTCGCAGGCGCAGCTGCTCATCCTCGACTGAGACCACGCGGTCTTTGACGGACCAGATTACGAAGTGATGCGCAACATAGCCCGGCGTGCCGTCACTCACGAATTGGCGCAGCGCCGCAAGGATTTCCTCCTCGCGCATACCCATGCCGACGAACAAGATCGGATTGCCGGCGAACAAGACCCGCATGGCGTGTTCGAATGGCAGCTTGGTGATACTACTTTGACGATATTGGCGATTATAATCGCTGTAGCTCAGCACCAAGGTTTCCGGATCGGAAATCCGGCCGTGCAAATGCATAATGTGCCATGCCGAATCGGGCGATCCGATCGCGAATTCGAACAGTTTGTCGGAGCGCTCGCGCTGGAAACAATCGCTGACGATGCGGCGGCTGTCAGGGAGTGTATGCTCGATCGCAAAGTCGAAGCGCGACATGGACCCTTCGTCGCGCTTCGATCGCTCGCGCCGCCGCTCGATGGCGTTCTGACATCGCATATAAACGTGCTCGCGCGCTGTCCGCCAATCGCCCGTGACACCGCGCCACCGATCGTGCTCGTCCATCATCAACTCATATTCAAATTCCATGTCGTAATTGGTAGTGATAACTCGGCGGATGCCGAGATTGCGGCAGATATGCCAGACGGTAGTTTCTTCAACGGGTTCGTTGTCTAGTGCGTGCAAGGCGAAAAGATTGACCAGCTTCTTGCTTAGCTCGGCATGAAACTCCCGGTCGCAGGTACCAATCGACCAGCCCTTGTCGATGGCCGTTTTGCTGCGGAAAAACTGGTCGAGCAATTCGTGCAAGACCACCCGATCGGCCCTGGGGTCGTCAAGCAACCTCCATGCCTTGGCAATCCAGGCATCCTCGCCAAGCACTCTGGCGGACTTGCGGAGTGCCGCAAGGCCTTTGCGGCTGCACGGGATCGTCTCTCGCAGCAGATCGGCCCAGGTCGGATAGCCCAGCGACTGGGTGGCATACGACCCTACAAATGCCATCATTCGGCCGGTCCGCATCGCCCGCACGAACTCACGGTGCGCAATTGCCTTGCGGTAGCTCGCGTCACTGACATAGCGACGCGTATCATCTACAGACATGCCCCCTCCTGATCCGGTTTGACTTCCAGATCGACACAAACGGTACGGCAAAGTCCAGCTTTCTTTTTCGGCCTGTTCAGCCCGACTATGCATTTTGGTGAGCGAGCCGCAGCTTTAACTTAAGCTCCAAAATGGACCGATCGTATGCCTCGAACTTATGGTGGCCATGAACCAAGTATGTCGCTCTACTAGCTGAGCTGCGTGGCGTGCGCCCAGTTAAGGTGTGGCATCGCCGGGCCAATTCATCTTGGATGTCTTTCTGCGACGCCTTCGTGGCCTGAAGATGAACGCCTTTCGTAGATGCCGTTACGGCTGAGTTGCCGGCCGCCTATCGAATCATTGGAGGCCGCTTACGAGCCTCGCTGAACGAATTGCAGTTTTCGGGAGCGCCGGCCGGTCGCTTGGACGAGCGATATTAGGGCGCATTCCAGACTGGCCGATCCTGTCAAAAGCAGCCTGGCAGCTTATGGGCCGGCAGTTGTCTGGCAGCTTTTGGACTGCCACCATACGATAGCGGCCGTTGGCGCAAATTGCATTAGGCAAGATCCAGCTAGAGATTGCACGTGACGCTACTCCGCAATCCTGATGATCAATCCGTATCGGGGGCGGACGCAAATGCGTTAAAGTTCGAGATACTTCGCCTCCTCCCCGGTCTCCAGCCCGTTGTGCCGCTGCCTAACGATCTTCTTGGACACGACGCGGACACGGGCAGTGGTTCGGTGAAACTCACGAAACGCGGCCGAATACGACGGGCTTGCAAAGGTCGTCGTCGTCTGCGCGTCGGCTGGTGCGCTCAGAACGCGTTCCGGGATGCCGTCTTGCCACCCTTGAGCGATGGCGAAATCACTCACCAGCTCAGAAAATCCCCGCCCGGCATATTCCAGCCCGCAATCGCGCTCGGAAATGAGGTCGCCCGAGACTGGGCACACTACGCTTCCGGATTGATCTGCGTGCATCGCAAAATAGGCAATGCGCGCGCTCTGTAACTCGGCCTGAACGACTGTTCGACAGGCATCCACGAGCTGATCAAGGGCGCCCTTGGGGGCTTCGTTCACAGCTCGGATGAAGCTGAAGTCCGTTTCGCTACCGTCCAACCGAACAACCCAGAAGCCGACATTTTTACCCCCGTTGGTGATGTTCAACCGGGTCTCGAGCCGGTCCACCCCCACCCCGATCTTGCTTGGACCGTCAAGGCCGCACATGTCGTAACGCCGGAGCAGTGCCATCAAGTCATCTTGATCTGCCGGATCCGACACGGTTGCACCAACCGGATAGCGGTCGCGAAGTTCACGGAAGTAGTCAATCGCCGCTCTACGGGATGGCCACGACTTTCCATTACTGAGGGTCACAGATTTTTTTGCCATTTCGTGTCTTATCCTCGCCGAACAAACCGTCCGAACGCATAGGCTTCTTGACGTTTAACTCAAAGGACCTGCAGATTGCCGCATTGCGAAACGTCACAAGGTAAAACCGAAACTGCCATGCCGGTCGCCAGCCTTATTGACCCCGAAACAGCTTCGGACGCGGGCGCTGTCGCGGGAAGGCGGGGGCAGAAGTTCCAGGACCACGTCGCAGCCAGCCTCGTCATCGACATGCTGGTCGATCCGACGATCGTTCAAATAGAATGCGAGACAGCGGACGATGTTACCATCCGACGGATGGTGGATGGGGTGGAAGCCCATGAGTATGTGCAGGTCAAAACGACCGACGGTGACTCCAAATGGAGCATGCAGGAGCTTCTGCAGCGCACCGACAGTCGGGAGGGCACGTCAATCGCCGAGCGTTCACTCGCCTGCGATGCCCATGACGCCGTTCCCAGCTTCCGCCTCGTCACCGTCCGCGAGCCCAGATCCCCTCTGGTCCATTTCAAGGTCCC
>JBHYGP010000089.1:0-5822 GCA_051858935.1 Sphingomonas sp. | reverse complement strand
GCTGCGCGGCAACGATCCCGAGATCGCGGCGCTGGAGGCCGAAGCCGCCGCCCTCTTCGGGGCGGAGGCGTGCCTCTATTTCGCCACCGGCTTTGCCGCCAATGTCGCGCTGCTGGCGACGCTGCCGCAGCCGGGCGACCTGATCGTCCATGACGCCATGATCCATGCCAGCATGCACGACGGCCTGCGCCTCGCCCGCGCCCCGGCGGTGGCGGCAGGGCATAACGATCCGCAGGCGATGGACGATGCGATCCGGGCGTGGCGCGCGCAGGGCGGCACGGGCACGCCCTGGATCGCCTTCGAGACGCTCTATTCGATGGATGGCGATTGCGCGCCGGTGGCCGAGCTGGCGGCGGTGGCTGCGCGGCATGACGCCATGCTGCTGGTCGATGAGGCGCATGCCACCGGCGTGTGGGGTGCGAACGGACGCGGGCTGGCTGAGCAACTGGAGGGCGCGGAGAATGTCGTCGCGCTGCACACCTGCGGCAAGGCGCTCGGCTGCCAGGGCGCGCTGGTGACGGGATCGCGCGTGCTGATCGACTTCCTGATCAACCGCGCGCGTCCCTTTATTTTCTCGACCGCGCCGTCGCCCTTGCTCGCCAGCGCTGTCCGCGCGGCGCTGCACATCGTGGCGGACGAGCCAGAGCGGCGCGCACGGCTCCATGCGCTGATCGCCCATGCCGAAACGGCGCTCGCCCCGCATGGGGTGACCGCGACGGGGACGCAGATCCTGCCGCTGATCATTGGAGACGACATGGCCACGATGGCGTGCGCGGCGGCGGTGCAGGCGCGCGGCTTCGACGTGCGTGGCATCCGCCCGCCCACGGTTGCGCCCGGCACCGCGCGGCTGCGCATCACGCTAACGCTTAACGTCACCGCGCAAGACATTGATTCACTGGCAGAGGCACTCGCATGATCGTCGTCACCGGGACCGACACCGGCGTTGGCAAGACTGTCGCGTCGGCGGCGCTCGCCTGGCGGCTGGGGGCGACCTATTGGAAGCCGGTGCAGGCCGGACGCGAAGAGGCGGAAAGTGACCGGGAGGCGGTCGCGCGGCTGGCGGGGGTGGAGACGCTGCCCGAAGCCTATTTCCTCGAAACCCCCTGCTCGCCGCACCGCGCGGCAGAGATCGATGGCGTCACCATCGACCCCGCGCGCCTGACACCTCCAGCAGGGCGCCTGGTGATCGAGGGGGCGGGGGGCGCGCTGGTCCCGGTGACCCGCGACCTACTCTACGCCGACCTGTTCGCGCGCTGGGGGCTGCCGGTGGTGATCGTCGCCCGCACCGCGCTCGGCACGATCAACCACAGCCTGATGACGATCGAAGTGGCACGCGCGAGGGGTGTGCGCGTGGCCGGTATATTGTTTTCCGGCGACGAGGTGCCCGACAGCCAGGCGACGATCTGCGCGATGGGGCGCGTCGCGTCGCTCGGCCGCCTCCCGCGCCTCGATCCGCTGACCCCGGACAGCCTGCGCGCGGCGGCGGCGCAGCTCGATCTCGGGCCGCTTACATGACCTCCCCCGTCTGGCATCCCTTCACCCAGCATGGCCTCAATGAGCCGGTGCCGCTGGTCACGCATGCCGAAGGTGCGATCCTGCACACCGCCGATGGCCGCCGCGTAATCGACGCCATCTCGTCCTGGTGGGTGACGACGCACGGCCATTGCCACCCGCGCATCATGGCGGCGATCCGCGAACAGAGCGAAAAGCTCGACCAGCTCATCTTCGCCGGCTGGACGCATGAACCCGCCGAAACGCTCGCGCGCGAATTGGTCGCGATGATGCCGCCCGCGCTCACCAAAGTGTTCTTCTCCGACAGCGGATCGACCAGTGTCGAGGTCGCGCTCAAGATGGCGCTCGGCCATTTCGCCAATCGCGGCGAGGATCGGTCGCGCATCATCGTGATGGAGGGCAGCTATCACGGCGACACGATTGGCGGCATGTCGGTCGGCGCGCGCGGCGTGTTCAACAAAAGCTACGCGCCGTTGCTGTTCGACGTCGACGTCATCCCCTTCCCGGAGCGCGGCCGTGAGCCGCTGACGATGGCGGCGCTTGAGCAATATTGCGCGCAATCACCCCCGCCTGCTGCGCTGATCGTCGAGCCGATGATCCTGGGCGCGGGGGGGATGCGCATCTACTTGCCCGGAGTGTTGCGCGCGATGCGCGACATCTGCGCGGCGCATGGCGTGCTGTTCATCGCGGACGAGGTGATGACCGGCTGGGGCCGCACCGGCGCGCTGCTCGCGTGCGAATGGGCGCAGATCGTGCCGGACCTGCTGTGCCTGTCCAAGGGGCTGACCGGCGGGTCGCTCCCGCTCGCAGTGACCATGGCGACCGAGGAGATCTTCGCCTCGCATTTAAGCGACGACCGGTCACGGATGTTCTTCCACTCGTCCAGCTACACCGCCAACCCGATCGCTTGCGCCGCCGCTGTCGCCAACCTCGCCATCTGGCGCGACGAACCCGTGCTGGAGCGGGTCGAACGGCTGGTGTTGTGCCAGACCGATTTGAGCGCGCCGCTGCGCAGCAAAGTGTCCAATCTCAGACAGATCGGGACGATCGTCGCGATGGAGTTCGAGCAGGCGGAGGGCAGCTATATGTCGGCGCTCGGCCCGCAACTCGCCGCGTTTTTCCGCGAGCGTGACGTGCTGCTTCGGCCGCTCGGCAATACCGTCTACGTCATGCCGCCCTATTGCATTTCGGATGACGATTTGGGGCGGGTTTATGCCGTGATCGCGGAGGCGGTTGAGCATTTTTCGGCACGCTAGCGGGGCGTCTCAACCTCCGTTTGCCCTGAGCTTGTCGAAAGGCCGTGCCCCGTCTTCGCCGAAAGCGCCAGAACCGCGCTTCGACAAGCTCAGCACAAACGGGTTGAGGAACTCACGCCGCCCGCAAATCCGCCAGAAACCCCTGCACCGCCGCATCCAGCGCCCCGGCTTCTGCCTGTAGCCGTTCCGCCAGCCCGCCCATCTCGCGTGCGCTGTGTGTCGCCGATCCCGCCGTTCCGCCGATCGCGTCGACATCGTCGGCGATCATCGCCCCTGCGCTGACCGTTTCCTCGACCGTCATCGCGATCAGGCGGGTCGTGTCGCGCTGTGTGGCGACCGCGTCCTCGACCGTGTCGCACAGCCGCGCCATCGCCGCGATGGCACGCTCGACCTCGCCATGGCCGTCGGCGACCTGGGCGATGCCGCTGCACAGCTCCGCAACATGCGCGGTGATGCGTCCGGCGGCATGGCCCGCCTGGGTCGCCAGCGCCTTCACCTCGTTCGCTACCACGGTGAAGCCGCGTCCCGCCTCTCCCGCACGCGCCGCTTCGATCGTCGCGTTAAGCGCGAGCAGATTCACCTGGCCTGCAATGTCGCCGATCAGCGCGATCACCGCGTCGATCGACTCCGCCGAACGGATCAACTGCCGCATCCGCGCGCCGCCTTCGCCGACCAGCCCGACGGCGTTTCCCGCCGCCGCCTTGGCGCGGGTCGTATCTGCGTTGATTGCCGCGAATGCATCCGCAAGCATCCGCCCGCGATCGGCGATCCCGGTCATGCTGAGGCTCGTATGTGCAGCTGCCGAGGCGACAGCGGCGGCGCGGTCCCCGGTATCAGCCGCACGCGACGCGGTGGCGCTGGCGTTGCTCCCGATCCGCTGCGACAGGTTCGCCAGCGTGCGGGCAAGCGACCCGGCCTGTTGTTCGAACCGCGCCGACGCCGCCTCGATCCGCGCCGACCGCTGGAGCTGGCCGCGCGCATGAATCAGCTCGCGTTCGACCGCCAGGCTGACGATCCGCCGGTTGGCGACCACCGCGAACAAGCGCCCGCGATGCGTCAGGATCATCCCTTCCTGACCGCTGGCGGCGCGATAGGTGTCGAGCACCGCGCCGATGTCCTGATCGACCTCGGCCTCGGGACAGGGGCGGATATGCGCCGCGATCGCGCTGCCATAGGCCGGATTGCGCATCAGCGCGTGGCCGAACGGGTTGAGTAGCAGACGGCGGACATCCTTTTCGAACAGCGCCCCGATCGCGCGGTGTTCTGCATCGACCACGGGGAGGAGCCGCAATTCCATATTGGTCTGGAACATCTCCGTCGCGGTGAACAGCGTGTCGTGTTCGCGCAGGAACGGCCGGTTGCGCTCGGTCGTGGAGAGCCAGTCGCGCGTCGTGACCGGAGAAGGGGCGGGTGCGGGATCGGCGAGCGCGAACATGACGTTGTTGATAGGGAGCGCACGGTAAACGCGGTGTTAGCCGGGCGTGACACTTCCGTGACAAATGGCAGTTTTCTGCGCTTTTTCGTCTAGCCTTCGAGTTCGTCGCGGTGCCGCGCGACCAGTGCGCCGAGCCATTCGGTGAACGCCGCGACCGGTGCGAAGTGCCGCGTCTCTTCATGCGTCACCAGCCAGAAGCTGCGCCGGATCGCGATATCGGGCAGCACGCGCTCCAGTCCCGGATCAGCATCGCCGATGAAGCACGGCAGCACCGCAATCCCCGCGCCCGCTTCGGTCATGCGATGCTGCGCGTTGATGCTCGACGAGCGCAACTGCGGCGCGGGGGCACCGGGGATTTCGTCGAGATAGCGCAATTCGGGCGCATAGAGGATGTCGGGGACATATCCGATCAAACGGTGATCGCGCAGATGCTCGGCGGTCCCGGGCGTACCGTGTGCGGCGAGATAGGCGCGCGACGCATAGAGGCGCAGGCCGTAGTCGGCGAGCTTGCGGGTCAGCAGCGGCCCCCGGCGTGGCCGCGCGAGCAGTACCGCGACATCGGTCTCACGCCGCGTCGGATTGAGGAAGCCGCTGCTCGCCACCAGATCGACCGACAGGCCGGGATGCGCGTCGGCGAGGGCACCCAGATGACGCCCGACGAACCAGCTGCCGAACCCTTCCGACACGCTGACCCGCACCGTGCCGCGCACCGGTCCGCCGGTATCGCGTTCGCCGATCGCGGCTGCGGCACGCTCCATCGCACGCGCATGGGTCAGCAGGCGTTCGCCGGCGGGGGTCAGCGATTGGCCGTCTGGTCCCTGTTCGAACAGGCGTTCGCCGACCGATTGCTCGAGCCGGCGGAGGCGGCGGCCGGCGGTAGTGGCGTCGATCGACAGGCTCTGCGCGGCCTTCGCCAGCTGGCCGGTGCGGGCAATCGCGAGGAAGATCGGAAGGTCGCTCCAGTCCATCAGTGTGGAGACTCCAACTTGATCGTGCTCCTGCGAAGGCAGGAGCCCAGAGTGGCATAGGACTGGACCCCGAACCCTGGGCTCCTGCCTTCGCAGGAGCACACGCAAGGCGAACGGCAACGCATCGATGCCTGCAAATATGCAGCTATGCCCTGCGTGTCGATGGGTTGCTGTTGCTATACGCTCAGGTGCATCACCCTGCCCAAATAGGAGAGGCCCAGATGCGCGAGATCACCCATTTCATCGGCGGCAGCGCCAGTGCGGGCACCGGTACGCGGCGGTCGGACGTGTACGATCCCAATAGCGGCGCGGTGCAGGCGCAGGTGACGCTCGGCACCCCCGCCGATCTCGACACGGCGATGCAAAAGGCGCTGGCGGCGCAAATCGGCTGGGCCGCGACCAATCCGCAGCGGCGCGCGCGCGTCATGTTCGCGTTCAAGGCGCTGGTCGAGAAGCATATGGACGAGCTGGCGCACCTGCTTTCGTCCGAGCACGGCAAGGTGATCGCGGATTCGAAGGGCGATATTCAGCGTGGCCTTGAAGTGATCGAATTCGCCTGCGGCATCCCGCATGTGCTGAAGGGCGAATATACCCAGGGCGCCGGCCCCGGCATCGACGTCTATTCGATGCGCCAGCCGCTCGGCGTCGTCG
>JBHYGP010000088.1:0-5825 GCA_051858935.1 Sphingomonas sp. | reverse complement strand
CGTGAGACCGCGCGCGCGCTGGTGTCGGTCAAGAGCGGCGAGCGCGTCGGCGTCGGCGTGGTGCGCGACCTGCACTCGGCGATGGAACGCGAACGCGCCCCGATCGGCGTGATCCTCACCCGCTGTCCCCCCTCCGCCCCGATGCTGCGCGAAGCGGCGGCAGTGGGGCGGTTCCATAGCGAGGCGACGGGCCGGAGCTATGCGCGGATGCAGATCCTGACGGTCGAGGAGCTGTTCCGCGGGCGGCGACCGGACATTCCGCTGGTGGACCATGCCGCGGCGTTTCGCACGGCGCCGCGCGAGCGGGTGGGTGGGGAGCAGGCGGTGTTGTTTTAGGGTGGGGGGAGACATCTGTGGGCGATCGACGCACACATTGGACGGTCAATCACATTTCGGGCATATCTGACCGCATTCGGTGCCAGTTGCGGCGAGGTCGCTCATGCTCACAGCACTATTAATCGCCCAGTCTACCTTCGCTGGTGCGCCCGAGTCTGCGCCTGCACCACTGGTGATTGGCAAGCGCGATTGCACGTCAGCGCAAGGCGATGAGGTGGTGATCTGCGGGCGCGCAGACGAGCAGTCGCCTTACCGTCTCAAACCATTGCCACCGCGCTTCGAGCGGCCTTTGCTACCCAAGGCCGAGATGGGCGTCCTTGGGGGACGTGGTTCAGTCGAGGCGGAGCAGGCCGATGTGGGCGGGGTACCCTCTCGTCGCGCGATGGTCAGGCTTAAATGGAAGTTCTAGCCCTGAGAACTGCCGATCCTGCTCGGTTGCAGTGCTAACAGGCATTCGTTCCTGACGCCCTCCACTCATTGCCCATCCGCCCCCCAGCCCATACACCCATCCCCAATGCCTGAAGACCTCACCCCCATCCCCGCCGCGACCCTCGTCGTGTTCCGCGAACGCAGCGACGGCGCGCCCGAGTTGCTGATGCTCGAACGCTCGGCGGCGATGCGGTTTGCGGGTGGGGCGGTGGTGTTTCCCGGCGGCAGAGTTGATGCCGGCGACCACGCCTTTGCCGCGACGCTCGACGGCGACCCCGATGACTTCGCCGCGCGGGTGGCGGCGGTGCGGGAGACGGTGGAGGAGGCGGGGGTGGCGATCGGCGTGGACCTGCCCGACCTGCCCGCCGCTCGGCGCGCGCTCTATGATGGCACCCCGTTCGGGGAGGTGATCGCAGGGGCCAAGTTCGATCCCGCCGCGCTCGTCCCCTTCGCCCGCTGGCTGCCGCATCAGGGGGTCGCGCATCGCATCTTCGACACGCGTTTCTACCTCGCCCGCTGGCCCGACGGCGCGCCCGATCCAGCGGTGGACGGCAATGAGAATAGCCAGCTCTTCTGGTCGAGCGCGTTCGAAACGCTCGCCGCCGCCGACGCGGGCAAGGTGCGGATGATCTTCCCCACGCGACGCAACCTTGAGCGGCTGGCGAAGTTCAACAGCTTCGAGGATGCGGTCGCCGATGCGCGGGCGCATCCAATCGAAACCATCACCCCCTGGATCGAGGCGCGCGACGGCGTGGACCATCTCTGCATTCCCGAAGGGCTAGGCTATCCGGTCACCGCGCAACCGCTGGGCGCCGCGCTGCGGGCATGAAGGCGCTGCGCACCTCGATCGCCGCGATCGTCATCGCCGCGCTGCTGCTGACGCTGGCGCTGCTCGTCTATGCGATGCTGCGCAACCGGCCGCAGGATCTGCCCTGGACCAAGGTCGATCTGTCGCAGCCGGTCGGCATGTTCACCGGGCGCAAGCTGACCGCGCTGACCGACGATTTTCCTGCCTGCCGCGCCGCGCTCGACAAGGCCGGGATCCGCTACACCGCGCTGCCCGCGCGCGACGAGGGCGAGGGGTGCGGCTATACCGACGCCGTCCGCTTCACCAGCGGCGGCGCGCGGCGGATCGGGTTCGCGCCCGCCGATCTCGGCGTGTCCTGCCCGGTCGCGGCGGGGCTGGCGGTGTGGGAATGGGAAGTCGTCCAGCCCGCCGCGCAGCGCATCTTCGGCCAGCGCGTCGCGGAGATCGAGCATTTCGGCAGCTACAATTGCCGCCGCATGTATAACCGCGAAGGCGCGAGCTGGAGCGAGCACGCCACCGCCGACGCGGTCGACATCGCCGCCTTCCGCCTCGCCGATGGTACGCGAATCACCCTGATCGGCGACTGGGCTGGGGAGGGGCCGAAGGCGCAATTCCTGCGCGCGGTGCGCGACGGCGGCTGCGACCTGTTCGCGACCGTGCTGTCACCGGACTACAATGAAGCGCACCGCGACCATTTCCACTTCGACCAGGCCGGACGCGGTGCAATGGGCTGGCGCGCCTGCCGGTAGCCTCCAAATCCTCCCCCTTGCGGGGGAGGATAATTTCAAATCAATTCGGCAGTGCCCCCGCCTCAACCTTCTCCACCCATTGCGGGTAGAAAGCCGGTTGACGGTTGGACCAGCCCGATGCGGTCGCGGCGGCTTCGCTGATCGACTGGAGCAGCTTGCGGCGCAGGTCCGGGTGGAGGTGCGGCAGCGCCGCAGCCGAGCAGAAGGCGGCGGGGAGCCACGGGCGAACCTCGGCCCCGACCAACCGCTCATACAGGAAGCGATAGGCCGAGAAGCTGGTCAGCCGCCCCTGCGACAGGTCGAACGCCGACACGGTGATCAGCGGCGCGAGGAACGGCTCCATCGCATCCAGGCCGGTATCGTCGGGGATCAGCGCGCGGATTTCGGGAAGCCGGTCGTAGATATGCGCTTGCGCACGGATGCTGGCCGCTTCGACCACGTCGCGCGACCAGCGCTCCATGGCATCGTCGCGGTCGAGGCCGATGTCGAGCGCGCGGCGGATATAACGCTGCGTCGCTGCGGCGAACCCCGCAAATTCCTTCATCTCGGCCAGGGTCATGGCCCCTTCGGCCGGCTTGCTCCGTGCACTCATCTCCTACACTCCCAACCCCACTCTATTGCCCACTCGCGATCATGCTCCCCGCATGGTTAACGACATGATAACTTCGCGTCGTCTCGCGTTAAGCATGTGATCACAGCATACATTGCAACGCAACATGGCTGCGGCGAACCGAGTCAGTCACTTTTGAAACGATCGCGGCGTGCGGCTTTTGCGCAACAAACCATGTTGCGCCCGGAACAGTGCGACCGAACCCGTTGTGGATGATCGGTTCATTCACCATAGGGCATGGAGGGGCTGGCTGGTCGCGCGCGAACCGGATTCACGCGGTATAGGTAATCGTCCGTAAGCGTCTGTTGCGTCGCAACACGCGCCGTTCCGCAGGTCATCGCCCCGACGAAACAGTTCATCGGATATCGGGGGGAGGGGGGTGGCCAGCCCGCGACCGGCCTGCCAATCCCCATCCTAAGAGTTCGGGGAAGGGGTTTTCCACCATGTTTCAGACGCTGAAAGCGCGTTTCGCGCTGATGGCCGCGCTTTGCCTGGCGACGATCGCCACGCCGGCCCAGGCTCAGTTCTGGCAGTGCGCCCCCTATGCCCGCATGATCTCCGGCGTCGAAATCTATGGCAACGCGCACACCTGGTGGGCTCAGGCCGAAGGGCGCTACGATCGCGGCGACACCCCGGTCGAAGGCGCGGTGATGTCCTTCGCCCCGACCCAGCGCATGCGCCTCGGCCATGTCGCGATGGTGTCGAAGGTGCTGAGCGACCGCGAAGTGCTGCTGACCCACGCCAATTGGTCGCGCCGTGGTGGCGTCGAGAAGAATGTGATCGCGGTGGATGTGTCGGAAGCGGGCGACTGGAGCCGGGTCAAGGTGTGGTTCGCGTCGAACAACGGCCTCGGCAGCTCGACCTACCCGGTCAACGGCTTCATCTATTCGGGCGACGCGCCGCGCAACGATGCCGCGCCGTTCGGCGGCGAGACGGTCGCCCAGATCGACCTGTCGCAATTCGGGATCGAGACCTCGCTTCAGAAGTAAGCGTCAGGCGGCGCGGAAATTCAGCGCCACGCCATTGATGCAATGCCGCTTGCCCGTCGGGCGCGGTCCATCGTCGAACACATGGCCAAGATGCCCGCCACAGCGGCGACAGATCACCTCGGTCCGCGCCATGCCCAGCGAGAAATCGGACTTGGTTCGCACGGCATTGTTCAGCGGCTGCCAGAAGCTCGGCCAGCCGGTCCCGCTTTCGAACTTCGTCTTCGATGAATAGAGCGGCAGTCCGCACCCGGCACAGGCATAGACACCTGCGCGTTTTTCCTTGTTGAGCGGGCTGGTCCACGGACGCTCGGTCCCCTCCTGCCGCAGGATGCGATATTGCGCCGGGGTCAGCCGCTTGCGCCATTCGGCATCGGTCAGGGTGAATTCGAACTTCTGGGCCGCAGCCTCGCTCTCGTCCGAACTGCATCCGACGATCATCGCCGTGCCGACGACGCCGATGAACTGGCGACGGTGAACGCGCATCGTGCTTCTCCTTCACGAGGAGATACGAGTCCCGTCGCGAAATGGTTTCACATGACGTCCCTTAATAGCGGCTGAGTTCGACCGGCATCGCCTTATAGCCATGGACGAAGCACGCCGACACCCGCTCGGGCTCCGCGATCACATTGGGGCGCAGGCGGCGTTTGGCCATTTCCTCCATCAGCACGCCGATCTGCAATTCGGCCAGCCGCGCACCGACACAGCGGTGGATGCCGTGCCCGAACGCCAGATGGCGGCGGGCATTGGCGCGGTCGACGATGATGTCGTTGGGCCGCTCGAACACGCTCTCGTCGCGATTGGCGGAGAGATACCAGAGGACGAGCTTGTCGCCCTCGCTGATCTTCTGCCCCATCAGCTCGGCATCCGCAGTCGCAGTGCGGCGCATATGCGCCAGCGGGGTCTGCCAGCGGATGATTTCCTGCGTCGCATTGGCGATCAGCTCCGGGTTCGCCTCCAGCTTGGCGCGCTCGTCGGGGAATTGCTCCAGCGCCCAGGCATAGGCGCTCATCGAATTGCGCGTCGTGTCGTTGCCGCCGACGATCAGGAGGATGAGGTTCCCGAGGAACTCCATCTGATCCATCTCCGCCATCGCGTCCGAATGGATCATCATCGAGATGAGGTCCGGGGTCGGGTCCTTGCCGACCTTGGAGTTCCACAGCGCGCCGAACTCCGCCGCGCATTGGAACAGAATCTGGCGGCGCTCCTCTTTGCGCACCGGGTCCTTGGCGATCTCGATATCGCCCGCCCAGTCCGACCAATAGGTCAGCTTGCGCCGCTCTTCCCACGGAAAGTCGAACAACAGCGCCAGCATCTGCGTGGTCAGCTCGATCGACACGCGATCGACCCAGTCGAAGGTTTCGCCCACCGGCAGCCCGTCGAGGATCTCGGCGGTGCGCTGGCGGATATCGCCGGTCATCCGCACCATCTCGCTGGGCGTAAAGGCGGGGGCGACGGTGCGCCGCTGGCCGGTGTGTTTGGGCCGGTCCATCGCGATGAACATCGGCATCTTGATGTCTTCGGGCATCAGGTCGGCGACGGTGATCCCGCCTGCCTGACTGGAATACAGCTCGGGCAGCGATTCGACCTCGACGATCGGCTTGTAGGTCGAGATCGACCAATAGGGGCCGAACGCGCTGTTCTCGCACCTGTACACCGGTGCTTCCGCCCGGAGCCGTGCAAAGGGTTCGTGCCAGACATCGTCGCGATAGAGTTCCGGCCGGGTGACGTCGAGCGGATCGACCGACGACGCGGTTTCGGGCGCAAGGGTGGCCATGACGATACTCTCCCGGATTCTGTGTTTGGGGAGAGAGTGAATTAACTTACAGGAATGTCAATAGTGGGGTTCGCCCAATCCTCCCCCGCCAGGGGGAGGTGTCAGCGCAGCTGACGGAGGGGGAGGAAGC
>JBHYGP010000087.1:0-5843 GCA_051858935.1 Sphingomonas sp. | reverse complement strand
GTGAAGGGCCAGACCGCGTCGTCGAGCTACAAGCCCGCGATCCTCGAGAACGGCGTGCGCGTGATGGTGCCGCCCCATATCGGCGCCGGTACGCGGATCGTCGTGGATGTCTACGAGCAGACCTACGTCAAGCGCGCGGACTAATCTGTTCCCCTCCCGCTTGCGGGAGGGGCCAGGGGAGGGCGTGTTCGTGGCCTCACGACCCTCCGCCGATTACTGACAGGCCCTCCCCCAACCCCTCCCGCAAGCGGGAGGGGGGAGAAGAAGTAATGGTTTCCCATTCCGGCCTTATCACCGTTATCGAGCGTGCCGCGCGCAAGGCGGGGCCGCGGTTGCGGCGTGATTTCAACGAAGTCCAGCAGCTGCAGGTCAGCCGCAAGGGGCCGGCGGATTTCGTGTCGATGGCCGACAAGCGCGCCGAGGACACGCTGATCGAGGAACTCCGCAAGGCGCGGCCGGACTGGGGCTTTCTGGTCGAAGAGCGCGGGCAGATCGCGGGTGATCCCGACAAGCCGCGCTGGATCATCGATCCGCTCGACGGCACCACCAACTTCCTCCACGGCATCCCGCATTTCTGCATGTCGATCGCGGTCGAGGATCCCTTTGGCAGCCAGGGCAAGCCCGAGATTACGCATGGTTATGTCTATCAGCCGATCACCGATGAGAGCTTCTGGGCCGAGCGCGGCCGCGGCGCGTGGGTTCAGGACCAGCGGCTGCGCGTCTCGTCGCGCCGCGATCTGGCCGACACGCTGATCGCGACCGGTATCCCGTTCATGGGTCATGGCAATTTCACCGAGTGGAGTCGCATTTTCGGCGCGGTCGCGCCCGAAGTCGCTGGCATCCGCCGCTTTGGCTCGGCCGCGCTCGACCTCGCGTGGGTCGCGGCGGGCCGCTATGACGGCTTTTGGGAAAGCGGCCTCAAGCCGTGGGATACCGCAGCCGGCATCCTGCTGGTCAAGGAAGCGGGCGGGTTCGTCACTGACTTCCGTGGCACCGACAATGCCCACGCCAAGGGCGAAATTCTCGCCGCCAACGACGCGATCCATTCGAAACTGCACAAGCTGCTCGCATCGTCGCTGCGCTGAGCAGCTCCCGCGCCGCGCTTGTGGGGCAGGACATCTGAGCCTAAGGTCACGCGCAGCATAGGGGGGCGCGCGTGATCGAGTGGCGGGCGAATCCCAGGCATAGCATTCCCTACGCGCTCCAGCTGGCGCTGGCTGAGGCCGCACTGGCGCGGCAGCCCGGATCGCCACAGCTTCTCGCGCAGATCGGCGTGCTTCAGGAGCGGTTGCGCCGCCCGCGTAAGGCCCGCGCCGCGCTGGAGGCGAGTCTGGCGGCCGACCCGGACGGGTTCGAACCCTGGGCCGAACTGGCCAAGGTGCGCGCGCGGCTGGGCGATGTGGAGGCGGCGACCACTGCCTGCCGCACCGGCCTTGACCGCAGGCCGCGCGCGAATCTCGCCCGGATCTGGGGCAATCTGCTCACCATTCAACACCAGCCCGTGGCCGCGATCGCCGCCTATCGTAGCGCGCTCGACCTGCCGGGGTTCGATCTGGGCGCGATGGAGCGCCTGTTCGCGCTGCGGGTCGAGCGTCAGCCCGATCGCTGGCTGGCCGATTGGGAGGATCTGCCTCCTGTCTATCGCGACACTGCGATCGGCCGGGCGTGGCGGGCCGCTGCGTTGAGCGTGGCTGGGCAGCATGACGCTGCGCTGGCGATCATGAACCCGGCCGAGCAGCCGTGGCGTGTCCCGTTCGAGCCATCGTCCGAGTTCGGGGGAATCGAAGCGTTCAACCAGCGGCTCGCGGCCGAGATCGTCGCGGACCCGCCGACAAACTCCTATCGCGACGACTTTCTGCTGAACACGACCCCGCGTGCGACCAGACAGCCGGCGTGGCAGGCGTTGCTGGCGTTCGTTCGCGGCGAGCTGGAGCGCGCCGCCCGGCAACCGTCGCGGTTTGGGCTTGAGGGCGACCGTCAGCCGGTCGCCGCGACGCTCGACAGCATCTCCACCGTGCTCATCGCCGACGCCTCGAACCGCCAGCATGTCCATCAGGCGGGTTACCTCACCGCGATCTATCATGTGCAGGTGCCTGACAGCGTGCGTGACGCAGACGATCATGCCGGCGCGCTCGAACTGGGCGGGTGCGACCAGATTCTGCCAGGCTTCCAACCCTGCTGGGAGCGGGCCTGGCTGAAGCCGCGTGCTGGGTGGCTGACGCTGATTCCATCGCACATGTTCCACGATGTCATTCCCACCGGAACGCGCGAGCCGCGCATCTCGACCGCAGCCGACCTGACCCCGGCCTGGGACGTATAGTCGCCGACTATTGCGAGTGATTCTCAAGGGTTTCCGCCCTTGATGCCCCCCAGCCATCGGCCTAAAGCGACCCCAAGATTCCGCAACCGCGAGGGCCGTCTTGGTCGACCTGTCCGAATATCTGCCGATCCTGCTGTTCCTGGGCGTGGCTCTGGTGCTGTCGAGCGCCTTTGTCTTCCTGCCCATGATCGCGGCCCGCTTCACCGGCGCGCATCAGCCGACGCCCGAAAAGCTCACCGAATATGAATGCGGCTTCCCCGCGTTCGAGGATTCGCGCAGCCAGTTCGACGTGCGCTTCTACCTCGTCGCGATCCTCTTCATCATCTTCGATCTCGAAGCGGCGTTCCTGTTCCCCTGGGCGGTCACCGTGTTCGATCTTGGGTGGGCTGCGTGGATCAGCATGATGATCTTCATCGCCGAACTCGGCCTGGGCCTCGCTTATGCGTGGAAGGTCGGGGCGCTGGATTGGGAATGAGCACCGTGAATCAGACTTCTCCGATCCTGAACGCCCAAGGGCAACCGATGGCTGGCCAGCCGATGGCGGGCGGCGCGGTGGTGCAGCCCGATCAGTCGTTCTTCAACGACCTGAATGGCGAGCTCAACGACAAGGGCTTCCTCGTCACCTCGACCGAGGATCTGTTCACCTGGGCGCGCACTGGCAGCCTGTGGTGGATGACCTTCGGCCTGGCCTGCTGCGCGGTCGAGATGATCCACGTCAACATGCCGCGTTACGACATGGAGCGGTTCGGCGCCGCCCCGCGCGCATCCCCGCGCCAGTCGGACGTGATGATCGTCGCGGGGACGCTGTGCAACAAGATGGCCCCGGCGCTGCGCCGCGTCTACGACCAGATGTCGGAACCGAAATACGTCATCTCGATGGGCAGCTGCGCCAATGGCGGCGGCTATTATCACTATAGCTACAGCGTCGTACGCGGGTGCGACCGGATCGTGCCGGTCGATATCTATGTCCCCGGCTGTCCCCCGACCGCCGAGGCGCTGCTGTACGGCGTGATGCAGCTGCAGCGGAAGATCCGCCGCATCGGGACGGTGACGCGGTGAAGGCCCCGGCTCCCAAATACGCCGCCAATGACGGCGTGATCGCGGCTGCGCAGGCGGCACTGGGCGATATGCTGATCGAAGCGAGTGATCTGGTCGGTGAGGTCAATCTGACCGTCGATCGCGCGCGGCTGCCGCAAGCGATGATCGCGCTGCGCGACGGCGCGGCACTCCAGTATCAGGCGCTGATGGAGATCGCCGGGGTGGATTATCCCGAGCGGGCCGAGCGGTTCGATATCTGCTACATGCTGCTCAGCTACACCCGCAACCACCGCATCCGCGTCCGCGTGACGACGGACGAGGTGCAGCCGGTGCCATCGGTCACCTCGATCTGGCCGGTCGCCGGCTGGCTCGAGCGCGAAGTGTACGACATGTACGGCGTGCTGTTCACGGGCAACGACGACCTACGCCGTATCCTGACCGATTACGGATTCCGCGGGCATCCGCAGCGCAAGGACTTCCCGCTCTCGGGCTTCGTCGAGCTGCGTTATTCCGAAGCCGACAAGCGCGTGGTCTATGAGCCGGTGCAGCTGGCGCAGGACTTCCGCAATTTCGATTTCATGAGTCCGTGGGAAGGGGCGGAATATATCCTGCCCGGCGACGAGAAGTACGTCGCGCCGCCCCCGCCGCCTGCGCCTCCCGCCCCGCCGCCCGCTGCGAAGGTCGAGGAAAAGCCTGCCGCTGCTCCCGAGGCGAAGGGCGCGCCGACGCCGGCGACTGCCGATCAGGTCAAGGAAGCCGATGACTCGGTGAAGCCGGTCAAGGCGCGCGTGCGCAAGCCCAAGACCAGCGACGGTCCCGAGGACACCGGCATCGGAAAGGCGTCGCCCGAGGCGGGTCCTGCACCCGCCGATCCCGATGTTGTGAAAAAGCCCCGCAAGCCCGCCAAGCCGCGCGCGAAGAAGGGGGATGAGGCATAATGGCCGAGTATCTCGACGAAATCGCCGGTCGCACCGATGCTGCTGACCCCAGCGTGGGCGATACCGCGATCGCCAACTACACGATCAACTTCGGCCCGCAGCACCCGGCGGCGCACGGCGTGCTGCGCCTAGTCACCGAGCTGGACGGCGAGATTATCGAGCGGATCGACCCGCATGTCGGCCTGCTCCATCGCGGCACCGAGAAGCTGATCGAGTACAAGACCTATACCCAGGCGCTTCCGTACATGGACCGCCTCGACTATTGCTCGCCGCTGGCGATGGAGCACAGCTTCGTGCTCGCGGTCGAAAAGCTGCTCGACCTGGAGGTGCCGGTGCGCGCGCAATATCTGCGCGTGTTCTTCGCCGAGCTGACCCGCATCTGCAACCACATGCTCAACCTTGGCGCGCACGTGATGGACGTCGGCGCGATGACGCCGAACCTGTGGATGTTCGAGCTGCGCGAGGATTGCCTCAATTTCTTTGAGCGCATGTCCGGGGCGCGCATGCACCACAATTATCTGCGCCCCGGCGGCGTGCATCAGGACGTGCCGCTCAAGCTGCTGACCGACATCGGCGACTGGCTCGACACGCGCCTGCCGCAGCTGTTCGGCGACGCGATCAGCCTGGTCGCGGAAAACCGCATCTTCAAGCAGCGCAATGTCGACATCGCGATCGTCAACCGCGACGACGCGGTGAAATGGGGCTTTTCCGGCCCGATGATCCGCGCGGCCGGCATTCCGTGGGATCTGCGCAAGTCGCAGCCCTATGACGTGTATGATCGCATGGATTTCGAGATTCCGGTCGGCACGCGCGGCGACTGCTATGACCGCTTCATGGTCCGCGTCGAGGAAGTCTACCAGTCCGCGCGCATCATGAAGCAGTGCCTGAACGAGATGCCGTCGGGTCCGATCGCGTCGCTCGACCGCAAGGTGGTGCCGCCCAAGCGCGCCGAGATGAAGCAGTCGATGGAAGCGCTGATCCATCACTTCAAACTGTATACCGAGGGCTTCCACGTCCCGGCGGGCGAAGTGTACGTCGCGACCGAAAGCCCCAAGGGCGAATTCGGCATCTACATGGTCAGCGACGGGTCGAACAAACCCTATCGCTGCAAAATCCGCCCGACCGCGTTCAGCCATTTGCAGGCGATGGACTTCATGTCGCGCGGCCACATGCTGGCGGACATCACGGCGATTCTGGGCGCGATGGATATTGTGTTCGGGGAGTGTGACCGGTGATTGGGTTCAAATCCCGGAATTCCCGCTTCGTGTTGATTGCAACCGGAGTTTTTGCCGCAGGGCGCTTGCTCGTGAACGCGAGCCCGATTGCTGCCGACATTGTCAGCAGCATCGGTGCAGCGGCTGTGGTGATCTTCGCGGTTCGGGTCGTGCGGGATTTTCAGAAGATGTCCCATGGTTGACACCCTGACCTTCCCCGACGCGCCCGTGAGCACCCGCATCGCGACCGCGCACGAGATGATTGCGCATTACAACGCACAGGATGCCGACGCCTATGTCGCGCTGATGACCGACGATGCCTGTGAAGCGGGC
>JBHYGP010000086.1:0-5915 GCA_051858935.1 Sphingomonas sp. | reverse complement strand
GAATCGCCGATCGCGACGTCCAGACCGCGACCATCTCGCTCAACCCGCAATATCGCTACGCCGAGAATCAGCCGCCGGTCATCACCGGATATCAGGCAAGCAACAGCGTGTCGGTGCGGTTCCGCGATATCGCGAAGAGCGGCACGATCCTCGACGCGCTCGTCAAGCAGGGCGCGAATCAGATCGACGGGCCGAACCTCACCATTGATGCGATCGATTCGGCGATGGACGAGGCACGGATCGACGCGGTGAAGCGCGCCCGCGCCCGCGCCGACCTCTACGCCCGCGCACTGGGCATGCGGGTCGAACGCATCGTGATGGTCAGCGAGGGAAGCGATGGCGGCGCGCCCGGCCCGGTGCCGCAGATGATGGTCCGCGCCGAGGCCAAGGATTCGACCCAGGTCGTGCCGGGCGAACAACAGGTCAGCGCGAACGTCCGGGTGCGCTTCCTGCTGAAGTAACGGAAAAGGGGCCGCCCCTTTTGGGACGGCCCCTTTTTTTGTTGGCTGCGGGAGCGGGCCGGCACCGCATTCAGCGCAGCTGAATCAAACCCTCAGCGCACCGAGCCGCGACGCACCAGGTTGACGATCGCGAGCAGGATGATCGCGCCGACCAGCGACGACACGAAGGTCATCACGGTGATCGCGCTGTTGATCGAGCCACCGAACAGCAACCCGCCAATGAATGCGCCGACGATGCCGACGACGATGTTGAGCAGGATGCCCTGCTGGGCGTCGGTGCGCATGACCATGCTGGCGAGCCAGCCAACCACACCACCCACGACGAGCCAGACGATAAGTCCAACGAGGTCCATGTCTTCCTCCACTGTGACGTCCGCTGTCGATGCGGACGATGTGAGGCAGAGACGCGCAAGAGCCGAAAATGGTTCCGCCCGCGTTTTGAGGCGCGGGCGGATGGGAGAGCTGGTGGGGTCCGGCCTATACCGCCGGTTTCATTCAATATTTCTGCTGGCGCTCGTACAGCGACTTGTAATGCTGGATGCGGGTTACGCGCAGGCCCGGCATGCCCGACCGGTCGATCGCACGCTGCCAGCCGGCGAATTCCTCGACGGTCAGGCCATAGCGTTCGCACACTTCATCGATGCTCAGGAGGCCGCCATTGACCGCCGCAACCACCTCAGCCTTGCGCCGCACGACCCAGCGGGTCGTCTCGGGCGGCGGCAGCGAATCCAGCGTCAGCGGCTCGCCGAGCGGACCGATCACCTTTGCCGGACGGATCTTCTGGTTTTCAATCATTCCATACCTCGATCAGGGCGGGGGGTCCCCAACTGCATCTGAAGCCCGTCATAACGTCCGCGGATTTCGCTTCGCCTAAACGGCACGGTAAATGGCGCGTTCATCGAACTTTCCACCGGGTTAGCGTGCGTTCGACCGCCAGGTTGAACGCGCCGTGCGGCGGGGCGAGCAGACCATGCGCGGGCGTGAGCCGATCGAGCCGGATCTGCAGCCGCGCGGTCGGGCTCGCCGACTGGCGCACCGCGGCGGCCGCGAGCAGCACCGAAATCGGCGCAGCGATCGGCGTCGCGGTGACATCCCGGTCGAATCGAAAGCTCAGATCCACGTACGCGCACACCCATTGGTCGAATCCATCCGACCCCGTTTAACGACGAAGGCTGAAAGCCCGGTAAATGCAGCGCTTTTGCATCGGCCCCGTAGAACCACTATGTGCGCGGCGATGTTCACCGGAGATTTTCAGCTTGCCGGGCCGCTCGAAAAGCGGCGGATCGTCGTCGCCATGTCCGGCGGCGTCGACAGTTCGGTCGTGGCCGCGCTCGCCGCGCGCACCGGGGCGGAGACGATTGGCGTCACGTTGCAGCTCTATGACCATGGCGAAGCGGTCGGGCGCGCGGGCAGTTGCTGTGCGGGCCGCGACATCCGCGATGCGCGCGCGGTGTGCGATCGGCTGGGGATCGCGCATTATGTGTTCGACCACGAAAGCAGCTTTCGCGAGACGGTGATCGACGATTTCGCCGACACCTATCTGGCGGGTCGCACCCCGATTCCCTGCGTCAAATGCAATATGGGACCTAAATTCACCGATCTGTTCGCGCTCGCCCGCGATCTCGGCGCCGATTGCCTCGCCACCGGCCATTATGTGCAGCGGGTCGAGGGGCCGGATGGGCCGGAACTGCACAAGGGCGCCGACCCGGCGCGCGACCAGAGCTATTTTCTGTTCGCGACCACGACCGCGCAGCTCGATTTTCTGCGCTTTCCGCTCGGCGGCCTGCCCAAGGCGCGGGTGCGCGAGATCGCGGCGGAGATCGGCCTGGGGGTCGCGGGCAAGCCCGACAGCCAGGACATCTGCTTCGTCCCCGATGGCGATTATGCCGGGCTGGTCAAGAAGCTGCGTCCCGAAGCCGACACCGCCGGTGCGATCGTCGATGAGGCGGGAAACAAGCTGGGCGAGCACAGGGGGCTGATCCACTTCACCGTCGGCCAGCGCCGGGGACTGGAGATCGGGGGCAGCCCCGAGCCGTTGTACGTGCTGCGCCTCGACCCCGCGACGCGCGACGTGGTGGTCGGTCCCAAATCGGCGCTCGCGGTCAGCGCGGCGCGGATCGAGGGGCTGAACTGGATCGGCGGCAGCCATGACGGCCCGCTCACCGCCAAGGTGCGGTCGATGGCGCGCCCGGTACCCGCACGACTCGACGGCGACCGGGTGGTGTTCGACGCGCCCGAATATGGCGTCGCGCCCGGCCAGGCGGCGGTGCTCTATGCCGGCGAGCGCGTGCTCGGCGGCGGGTGGATCACCGAGACCGAGCGCGCAGAGATGGTCGCGGCCTAAGGCCCGCCCAGCTCGTTCGCTTCGCGCAGCGGCTCGCCGGGACGATCGACCTGCCCTTCAGGGTCGACATGGATCAGGATTTCGGTGCCGGGAAACTCGGCCTCGAGCCGCAGTTCCAGCGCCTCGACCACGTCATGCGCCTCGGCCACGCTCATCGTCGCGGGGACATGGATGTGGAATTGCGCGAAATCCTGCGACCCGCTGGTGCGGGTGCGCAGATCGTGGAGGCTTTCAAAGCCGGGGATCGCCGCGGCACAGGCGATGAAGGCGCGGCGCTTCTCCTCCGGCCATTCGCGGTCCATCAACTGGCCGATCGCGTCGATCGCCGCATGCCACGCGCCCCACAGCAGCCACAGCGCAATGCCGATGCCGAACAGCGGGTCTGCGCCGCGCAGATGCAGCACCGATTCGAGCACCAATGCCGCGATCACCCCGGCGTTGAGCAACAGGTCCGACTGATAATGCAGCCGGTCGGTGCGGATCGCGATCGATCCGCTCGCGGCAATGGCGCGCGCCTGATAGGCGGTGAGCGCCAGCGTAACGCCAATCGCGATGACCGAAACGATGATCCCCGCCTCCGGGTCCGCGGCGACATCGCCGCTGGTCAGTCGCTCGATCGCGCGGACCGCGATGAAGGTGGCGGAGGCGGAGATCAGCACGACCTGAAACAACGCCGCCAGCGCCTCGGCCTTGCCATGGCCGAAACGGTGATTGGCGTCGGCCGGCTGGGCGGCGATGCGCACTCCGGCCAGCGTGACCAATGACGCGATCAGGTCGAGCAGCGAATCCGACAGGCTCGCCAGCATCGCCACCGACCCGGTCGTCCACGCCGCATAGGCCTTGAGGCCGCCGAGCAGCAGCGCCGCACAGACGCTGGCGATTGCCGCCCGGGTCGGCGTGGCGCTCATGGCCAAATCCTCATGGGTAGAGCAATCCTTCGTCCCAATGTTCGCCGTTGCGGACGAACAGGCGGCGCTCGTGCAGCCGATGGGCACGGTCGTTCCAGAACTCGATCCGCTCGGGCGTGACGCGATAGCCGCCCCAATGCGGCGGGCGCGGCACGTCGCCACCGTCGAAGCGCGCCTGCATCTCCGCAAAGCGCGCCTCGAACGTCGCGCGATCGGGCAAGGGACGCGACTGGTCGCTCGCCCAGGCGCCAAGCTGCGAATCGCGGCTGCGTGTGGCGAAATAGGCGTCGGATTCGGCGTCGGTCACGCGCCCTACCGGCCCTTCGATGCGGATCTGGCGGCGTAGCGACTTCCAATGGAACAGCAGGGCCGCGCGCGGGGTGGCATCCAGCTCGCCCGCCTTGCGGCTTTCGCGGTTGGTATAGAAGGTGAAGCCTTCCGGCCCGTGCCCCTTGAGCAGCACCATGCGCAGCGAGGGCTGGCCATCGGCGCTCACCGTCGCCAGCGCCATCGCGTTGGAATCGTTGATCTCGGTCGTCCGCGCCTCACGGTACCAGGCGTCGAACAGGGCAAAGGGATCGTCGGTCATGCCCCCCGCCATAGACCCTTGGCGCGGCAAGCGGGAGGGGGAACGGCGATCCCGGCATTGCCCTTTAGTGCAGCGCGCGGCATGGGGTGCGCAGGCTCTTGGTCAAATTGTTCGAGGACGCGATGAAGGACAAGCTGGTGACGTTGATCGGCGGCGGCGGGTTCGCCGGGCGCTATATCGCGCAGAGCCTGCTCAAAGCCGGCGCGCGGGTGCGGATCGCGCAGCGCGATCCGCGCGCGGCATGGTTCCTCAAGCCGCTGGGCGGCCTCGGCCAGACGCAGTTTGTCGCCGCCGATGTGACCCGCCCCGACACGCTGGCCCGTGCGGTCGCCGGGTCGGACGCAGTGGTCAATCTGGTCGGCGTGTTCGGCAGCCGCATGGATGCTGTCAACGCGGTGGGATCGGCCAATGCCGCCAAGGCCGCCGCGGACGCGGGCGCGACCAGCTTCATCCAGATGTCGGCAATCGGTGCCGATAGCGAGTCGCCCTCGGCCTATGGCCGCTCGAAGGGCGATGGCGAGGCGGCGGTGCGCGCGGCGTTCCCGACGGCCACGATCCTGCGCCCCAGCCTGATGTTCGGACGCGAGGACCAGTTCGTGAACCGCTTCGCCGCGCTCGCCGCGTCGCTGCCGTTCGTCCCGGTACTCAAGGGCGGGACCAATATCCAGCCGGTCTGGGTCGCCGATGTCGCACAGGCAGTGACCCGCGCGATTGCCGAACCGACGCGCTATGCCGGCCAGACGATCGAGCTGGGCGGGCCGGACGTGATGAGCTTCACCCAGTTCCACCACTGGCTGCTCGGCGCGATCGGGCGCGACAAGCCGGTGGTCGAACTGCCCGACTTCGCCGGTGCCGCGCTGGCATCGCTCGGCTTCCTGCCGGGCGCACCGATCAGCTGGGACCAGTGGCTGATGCTGCAGCAGGACAATGTCGCATCGGGCGATGGTCTTGCCGCGTTCGACATCGCCCCCACCCCGCTTGCCGCGGTCGCGCCGCACTGGCTGGTGCAATATCGCAAGCACGGTCGGTTCGCCGACGCGCGCCACGCCTGATCGCCGCATCCGGCACCATTGAACGACCGGGCGCGCCCGGCAGGGGGAGCGCGCCGTGAGCGACATCGCGATCTACATCATCCTCGGCATTATCGAGGGGCTGACCGAATTTCTGCCCGTGTCATCGACCGGGCACCTCATTCTGGCGAGCGAGCTGCTCGGCTTTACCGGCGAAGGATCGGTCGCGTTCAAGGTCGCGATCCAGCTCGGCGCGATCCTGGCGGTGCTGGTCGCCTATTGGCGGCGCTTCTGGGGCATCGGCATGGGCCTGGTGCGCGGGGAGCGCGAGGCGATCTGGTTCACGCGCAATATCCTGATCGGGTTCCTGCCCGCGATGCTGATCGGCGCGGTGGCCTATGAGGGCATCCGCCAGCTGATCCAGTCGCCGATGACCGTCGCGGTCGCACTGATTGTCGGGGGCGTCGCGATTCTTGTGATCGAGCGGATGGTCAAGGTGGTGAAGGTCGAGCGGGTCGAGACGATGCCGCTACCGACCGCCGTCGCGATCGGGCTGGTCCAGTGCATCGCGATGATCCCGGGCGTCAGCCGCTCGGGCGCGAC
>JBHYGP010000085.1:0-5943 GCA_051858935.1 Sphingomonas sp. | reverse complement strand
CCGCCTCCTGCATCGCCAGTGCCTGACGGTAGAGCGTGGCCGCTTCGGCGTTGAGACCGCGCGCCTGAAGATTGCCCGCCAGATTGGCGGTGGCGACCGCGATCTCGGGATGCCCCGCAGGCAGTGCGGCGGTGCGGATCGCGAGCGAGCGGCGCAGCAGCGGCTCGGCCTCGGCAGCGCGCCCCTGCGCTTCGAGGCTGGCGGCGAGGTTGTTGAGGATCACCGCAACGGTCGGATGGCCGGGGTCAGCGGCCGCCTCGGTGATGGCCAGCGCGCGGCGATATAGCGGTTCCGCCTCGGCATCGCGCCCCGCGTCGAGCAAGGTCCCCGCGAGGTTGCTCAGTGCAGCGGCGATCAGCGCATGCCCCGGTGGCAGGGCGGCTTCATAAAGCGCCAGCGCTTCGCGATAGAGGCGCTCGGCTTCGTCCGATCGGCCAAGATTGCTGAGCGCGAGTGCGAGATTGTTGCGGGCAGTCGCGCGATCGGGATGTCCGGCCGGGGTCGCGGCGTTCGCGACCGCGAGCGCGCGGCGGGCGTGCCGTTCCGACGCCGCCATATCGCCCGCCCGTCCGGCAAGGGTCGAGGCGGCATTGAGCAGATCGAGGCAGTAGTCGGGAGTCGCCGACGGCGCGGCGGTGCAGCGATCGGCGGCGGCACCCGCAGCCTGACCGGCCGCGGCATAGTCGCCACGCTCGAACGCCGCGACGATGTCGGCACCGATCGGTGCGCGCTGGGCAGTGGAGGCGGGCGCAGCCATGGCGGCGAATGCCAGCGAAAGAACCATCGACATCGCGCGATGCTAGCGTAACGCAACGCAGCTTTCATCTGTCAGCATCTGGCTGGCTTCGATCGTGCTTGATCTTTGCGGTGCGCGGGGCAAGCTTCCCGAAACCAAGGGGAAATCATGCGCCATCCATTGCCTATGCTCGCTGCGCTCGTGCTCGCAGTCACCGCCACCCCCGCCGCCGCCGAGACGGTGGTCGTCACCGCCGACCGGATGATCGACGTGGTCAAGGGGACAGTGGTCGAACATCCGGCGATCTTCATCACCGATGGGCGCATCACCAGCATCGCCGACGCGCGCACGGTGCGCTGGGGCAGCGACGTGCGGCACATCAACCTGAGCGGCAAGACGGTGCTGCCGGGACTGATCGACATGCATGTCCATCTCGACAGCAATCCGATCTATGGCGGCTATACCGGCCTTCAGTTCACCGACAGCTTCTGGGCGATCCAGGGAACGGCGAATGCGCGCGCGATGCTGCGCGCGGGGTTCACGACGATCCGCAATGTCGGGTCTGAAGGATATTCCGATGTCGGATACAAGCAGGCGATTGCCGAAGGGCTGATCGTCGGTCCGCGCATTGTTCCGGCGGCGCATTCGCTGGGCGCGACCGGCGGGCATTGCGATAGCACCTATCTGCCCCCTTCCTTCAAGTCGAAGGGCGTCGCGGTGGGCGACGGGCCGCAGGAGCTGCGGCGCGTGGTGCGCGAGCAGCGCAAATATGGTGCTGAGGTGATCAAGATCTGCGCGACCGGGGGCGTCTTTTCGCGCAACACCGAGCCGGGGCAGCAGCAGCTGTCGGAGGACGAGATGCGCGCGATCGCGGACGAGGCGCATCAATGGGGCCTGAAGGTCGCAGCGCACGCGCATGGCGCGGCGGGTATCAAGGCCGCGATCCGCGCGGGGATCGACACGATCGAACATGCCAGCCTGGTCGATGACGACGGGATCAGGCTGGCCGCGGCGCGCGCGCAGCCGGTGTGGTTTTCGATGGATATCTACAATACCGACTATACCCAGGCTGAGGGCAAGAAGAACGGCGTGCTGGAGGATAACCTCCGCAAAGACCGCGAGATCGCGCAGATCCAGCGCGACAATTTCCGCAAGGCGCATGCAGCTGGCGTCAAGATGGTGTTCGGCAGCGACGCCGGGGTGATGCCGCATGGCACGGCGGCCGGGCAGTTCAAATATATGGTCCAGTACGGCATGACCCCGATCGAGGCGATTCGCGCCGCGACGCTCAATGCCGCAGAGGCACTGGGGCGGACGAAGGATGTCGGCGCGATCGAAGTGGGGCGCTATGGCGACCTGATCGCGGTCGAAGGCGATCCGCTGAAGGACGTGACCGTGCTGACCAAGGTGACCGATGTGATCAAGGGCGGCGAACGCGTCGGGGACTGAGCGCCGGACGCAAAAAAGGCCGGGTCCGCGCTCTGCGGAACCCGGCCTGACTTTACGGCTGCAATTAGCCCTGGCTGTAGTTCGACGACATGACCGACGCGACCGTCACCGGCTGCGAGCCGGTCGGTTGTGCCTGAGGCTGCGCAGGCTCGGCGCGCAGCGGAGCGGCGGTGATCGCGCTCATATGCTTCAGGCGGCCGTCGATATGGCCGCCATTCTCGATCGTGATATTCTCGTACTCGACATCGCCGGTGATCCGCGCGGTGCGCTCGACGGTGAGCAGCTTGGCGCGGACCGTACCCTCGATCGCGCCAGCAAGGCGGGCGGTTTCGGCGGTGACGCTGCCGAAGATCTGGCTCTCGGCGCCCTGCGCCAGCGTGCCGCAATCGACATCGCCCTCGACCCGGCCTTCGATGTGCAGTTCGCTGCTCGCCTTGATGCTGCCGGTGATCACGATGTCCGGCCCGATGACCGAGAACATGCCGCGCTTCGACGATCCGCTGCTCTGCGCCGGCGGTGCGGGTGGCATTGCGGGACGGTCGTCGCGCGAACGGTTGCTATTGAACATGATTACTCCCCACTCCCCGAAACTGAGTCGCTATTCGATACCATAGCGAAAACCGGGGTGCAGCACGGCTGGTCGCGGATTTCGTCCCGTTGGGGGATTATCGTTTGCATTCGGGACCGCGAGCGGTCTCGCCGCGATCCACGTCGCCGCGATCATGCACGCCGCCCCCACCGCGACCATCGGCGCGCCCAGCCCAAGATAGCCGGTGATCGCTGCGAACGATCCGATCTGAACCAGACCGGCCAGCGCGAAGGCGGAACGGGTGCCGCGCGCGATGGCAAAGGCGAGGATCAACATGTCGGCGAGCAGGAAGTACCGCTCGTGCATGCGCGGCAGCAGACCTGCGTTGAGCAGCGCGGCGAGCCCGGCCATGCCGACGAGCCCGGCATTGTCGAAGCGGACAATCTGCATCTTGGCCACGAACCACGCGCTGGCACCGAGCGCAGCAGCGAGCGCGAGGCCAAACAGGCGCGGTGCGAAATCCGGCGCAATTATCCCGGCGAGGGACCAGATGTTCGGCGCATTGCGTGCGATGTCGGTGCTGAACGTCCCGGCCTGACGGAAATAGATGGTCGCAAGGTCGGCGGGCGGCCAGCCGGCGAGCAGGGCAGGGGTCATCAGAACCAGCAGCGCGGCAGGGGCGGCGAGCCACTGGACCAAGGGTAGGCGGCGCTGGATCGCGATGGCGAGAAAGAAGGGGGCGATGAGGACTGCCTGTGCCTTGAACGCGACCGCGATTCCGCACCAGACGAACATCGCGATATGCCGCCGCTCGACCGCCATGGCGACCGCCATCAGGCACGCGGCGACATAGATCGCGTCGCACTGCCCCATCAGCAGCGCGTTGAACGCGACCGAGGGGAGCGCGACGACAAGTGCCGCCCAATGCGCGCGCTGCTCGACTCCGAGTGCGGCGAGGAGCCGGTGCATCGCCAGCGCCAGCGCGACGGTCCCGGCGACCGAGAGCAGTTTGACCACGCTCATCGGATCGAGCCAGGCCGTTAGCGGGCTGACCAATGCGAGCAGATAGAGATAGCTCGGCATATAGTTCGAGAAGGGGCGGGCAAAGGTGTCGGCGACGCCGTTGGCGCGGATCGTCTCCAGCCACGGGATCAGATAGGCGGTCATGTCCGGCGTGAAGAGCGGCCACAATGCCCATGCCTGCGCCGCCGCGACCAGCGCGACGAGCCAAAGGGCGGGCGGCTTCAGGCCTGGACGGTTGGAAACTGGCGACATTGCCTTTGCCGATAGGGCGATGCGTTGAAGATCGGGTTAAGCCTGCCTGGTGGACAAGCCGCTGTCCGCGATGCAGAAAACCGCCGTCGATGCTGTCCCGCCTGTCCTCCGCCGCCCGTGTTCGTATCGCCGCCCTGTCGCTGGCCGTGCTGGCGCTCGCGCTGATCGCGCTGGGCGGGCGGTGCATGTTGCCGACGATGGTGAGCTGTTCGGCGACCACCATTTTCGGCGGCCCGGCGCTCGACGTGCCCTATAAGAGCACGCGGCGCGATGTGGTCGCACTGATGCTTGAGATGGGCGAGGTGAAGGCCGGGGATACGGTGATCGACCTCGGCACGGGCGACGGGCGCATCCTGATCGCGGCGGCGAAGGAGCGCGGCGCACAGGGGCTCGGCGTCGATCTCGATCCGGTTCTGATCCGCAAGGCGCGCGCGGCTGCCGAGGATGCCGGGGTCGCCGACCGCGTGCGATTCGCGGCGGCGGATCTGTTCAAGACCGACCTCAGCTCCGCCGATGTGGTGACGATGTATCTGCTGCCCGAGGTCAATCTGCGCCTCCGCCCGCAATTGTTCGCGCAGCTTAAGCCCGGCACCCGAGTCGTCAGTCATGCCTTCGACATGGGCGACTGGGAGCCGGAGGCGAAGCGGAGAGCGGGGGGATCGACCGTCTATATGTGGCGGATCCCGCAAACCCCTCCTGCAACCGCCCAAACACCCCGTTGACCGGTCGGGGGTGCGCGTATATAGGCCGCGCGCTCGCAGGGATTCCGTCCCGCGAGCTTTATTGAGCTGAACGTTGTTGGAGACGCCAGGGCCCGGAGGCCGCGCTAGGCCGCCAGGGTCCTTTCGTATTTTCCGGTCACACGGCTCCAGCAAAGTAACCATTGGAAGGTGAAGGGCTTCATGCCGACGATTAACCAGCTGGTCCGCAAGGGCCGCGAACCGCAGAAGGCCAAGAGCAAGGTCCCTGCGATGGAACAGAACCCGCAGAAGCGCGGCGTCTGTACCCGCGTCTATACCACGACCCCGAAAAAGCCGAACTCGGCGCTGCGCAAGGTTGCAAAGGTCCGCCTGACCAACCAGCGCGAAGTGATTTCGTACATTCCGGGCGAGGGTCACAATCTTCAGGAGCACTCGGTGGTCCTGATCCGCGGCGGTCGCGTTCGCGATCTTCCCGGCGTGCGCTATCACGTCCTTCGCGGCGTGCTCGATACGCAGGGCGTGAAGGATCGCAAGCAGAGCCGTTCGAAGTACGGCGCAAAGCGTCCGAAGTAAGCCAGAGTAAGCCCCGGACAGGTTTCGGATCAGGCTGAAGTTTTAGAAGGAAATTCAAGATGGCACGTCGTCGTCGTCCCGAAAAGCGGGAAATCCTGCCCGATCCCGTGTACGGGGATCAGGTTCTGTCGAAGTTCATGAACAGCGTGATGCTGGACGGCAAGAAGGCCGTCGCTGAAGGCATCGTCTATTCGGCGCTTCAGGTTGTCGAGCAGCGCGCGAAGAAGGACCCGATCGGCGTCTTTCACGAAGCGCTGAACAACATCAAGCCGGGCATCGAGGTCCGCAGCCGCCGCGTCGGCGGTGCGACCTATCAGGTTCCGGTCGAGGTGCGCCCCGAGCGCGCCCAGGCGCTGGCGATCCGCTGGCTGATCACGTCTGCGCGCAACCGCAGCGAGAACACGATGTCGGCACGCCTGTCGGGTGAGCTGCTGGACGCTTCGAACAATCGCGGCAACGCGGTGAAGAAGCGCGAAGACACGCACCGCATGGCGGAAGCGAACCGCGCGTTCAGCCACTACCGCTGGTAAAGACGGCGTTGCCGGTCTTTTTCCGGTAACATTCTTACCTATATCCCGGGGAGTCGCTTCTGGCGGCTCCCCATACCCTTAAGGAATCACGATCATGGCCCGCAGCCATCCGCTCGATCGCTATCGAAATATCGGCATCATGGCGCACAT
>JBHYGP010000084.1:0-5998 GCA_051858935.1 Sphingomonas sp. | reverse complement strand
TTCGTCATGGACGGCAAGACCCCGGTCGGCGACGTGATCGCAAAGGCGGGCAAGGATGCCGGCGCGACGATCACGCTGGTCGACTATGTCCGCTTCCAGCTTGGTGAAGGCATCGAGAAGGAAGAGAGCGATTTCGCAGCGGAAGTGGCTGCGGCAGCTGCTGGCTGATCGCACGGCATCGACGGAACAAGGAGGGCGCGGCCAGCGATGGCCGCGCCCTTTTTTGTTAGTCAGTCATGCGTTGGCGACCATGCTTGATGTCGTTGATGAAGACGCGTTGCCCCTTCACCAAATAGCGAATGACATAGGGCGGAACGGTCGCCAGTTCGCGCCGTCCCCGTTCGGCGGGGCGTCCGCGATGCGGAAAATCGCGGAGGCTGTTCGCGGCATTAACCAGTCGACTGGCAAGAAGTTCTGCCGCTGCTGGATCAAACTGCTCCACATAGGCGCGGATCAGCCGGAGGCGGACAAGCGCGCGTTGCGTCCAGACTATTTGAACCATTCTTCCGGCGCTGGCTTCTCATCTGGCTTGCCCCAGGTCGCCAGCCACGCGGCCACTTCCTCATGATCGACGAAGCGCCCTGCAGCGATATCCGCGTCGGCTTCCGCGTCGGAAAGCCGGTCGGCTTCTTCCTCGTCGGGGCGATCGAAGATTTCGCGTTCGGCGTTCATGCGTGCCATATACCATCACATTGAAGGCGACGCGAGAGGCCGGAATGAGAGACGCGATAGCCACCTTGATCGCCTTCAATGAGCGGATTCGCGGTGGCACGATATTCTGGAATCATCCGGGCAAAAACGATTCGAAATATCTCTTTAGAAATGTGGAGCATTTTGGATTTGATCGTGGCGACGTCATGTTCGTCGATGTCACTCCAGATGGTGACGATACGGTCACAGGCATGTTCATCACGAGAGACGGTTCATCCTATACGTTCGATTTTGACTTCGATGATCTAACTCACTCTAGCATTATTGGGCCGGGGCCCGACGATGGCTCAAAGCAAGCTAATCCAGAGGATGTGAAGAAGGCGGCTTCACATTGGTTCGGTGCCACATAGAACGGCGCGGGTAGTCGCAAGACTGCGGACATGGCCATCGTGATACCTGAATGGGGGCTGCTTCCTTGCGCGAGATACGCCTACCCGGCCGCATCGTGCATCCTTGGTTTCCCCGCTTGGCTTCGCCCGCGCCCGCGCCTAAGGTCCGCGCCGCTCCCAACCCCCGACAGACCATAGGGCCAGATGACCGCGCCACGCTTCAAACGCATCCTCCTCAAACTCTCCGGCGAAGTGCTGATGGGGCAGGGGCAGTTCGGGATCGATCCCGCCACCTGTGAGCGCGTCGCGCGCGAGGTGAAGGCGGCGACCGAGGCGGGGTTCGAGATTTGCATGGTCGTTGGCGGCGGGAATATCTTCCGCGGCCTCGCCGGTGCGGCGCAGGGGTTCGAGCGGGCGAGCGCCGATTATATGGGCATGCTCGCGACCGTCATGAACGCCCTGGCGATGCAGAACACGCTGGAGCGGCTTGGTGTCGATACGCGTGTGCAGTCGGCAATCCCGATGGCGAGCGTCTCCGAACCCTATATCCGGCGCAAGGCGATGCGGCATATGGAGAAGGGCCGCGTTGTGATCTTTGCCGCCGGGACCGGCCTGCCGTTCTTCACCACCGACACCACCGCCGCGCTGCGTGCCGCCGAGATGAATTGCGACGCGCTGTTCAAGGGCACCAGCGTCGATGGCGTGTACAATGCCGACCCCAAAAAGGTGGCGGGCGCGACGCGCTATGAGGAACTGACGTTCGATCGCGTGCTGGTCGACAATTTGAAGGTGATGGACGCGACCGCAGTCGCACTGTGCCGCGACAATGACATTCCGATCGTGGTGTTCAACATCCGCGACGAGGGCACTTTGGAAGCGGTCTTGCGTGGCGAGGGCACCTCGACCATCGTCCGCAACCAGCCCGCAACCGCTTAAGTTAAGACAGAATAAGAGGAACCTGAGCTATGGCCGCATATGACAAGGCCGATCTGGAGCGCCGGATGAACGGCGCGGTCGAATCGCTGAAGCATGACCTGGGCGGGCTGCGCACCGGGCGTGCGAGCACGACGCTGCTCGAACCGGTGACGGTCGAGGTTTATGGGTCGCACATGCCACTGAACCAGGTCGCGACCGTCTCGGCACCGGAACCGCGCATGTTGTCGGTGCAGGTGTGGGACAAGTCGAATGTCGGCCCGGTCGACAAGGCGATCCGCTCGGCTGGCCTTGGTCTCAACCCGATCGTCGATGGACAGAATCTGCGCCTGCCGATCCCGGACCTGACCGAAGAGCGCCGCAAGGAACTGGCCAAGCTGGCGAGCAAATATGCCGAGGCCGCGCGCATCGCGGTGCGCAACGTGCGGCGCGATGGCATGGACAGCCTGAAGACTGACGAGAAGAAGGGCGAGTTCGGCGAGGATGACCGCAAACGCCATGAGGCCGACGTCCAGAAAATGACCGACGCGACCATCGCCGAGATCGACGCCGCGGCGAGCGCGAAGGAAAAGGAAATTCTCGGCAAGTGACCGCGGCCTCCGCGCCTCTTCCGGCTGGGCCGGAAGGCGGGGCCGTTCCCCGCCACGTCGCCATCATCATGGACGGCAATGGTCGCTGGGCGAAGGCCCGGCGGCTGCCGCGCATTGCCGGGCACAAGCAGGGCGTCGAAGCCGTACGGCGCGTGTCGAAGGCGGCGCGGGAGCAGGGCATCGAGGTGCTGACGCTCTACGCCTTTTCGTCCGAGAATTGGCGGCGTCCCGAAGAGGAGGTGCGCGACCTGATGGGGTTGCTGCGCCATTTCCTGAAGAATGAGCTCAAGGATCTGGTCGCCGAGAATGTGCGGTTGCGCGTGATCGGCGACTATCATGCGCTGTCGGGCGATCTGGTCGCGATGATCGACGAGGCGATCGCGCGGACATCGGTCAACACCGGGGCGACGTTGGTGATCGCGTTAAACTACGGCGCGCAGGCAGAGATCGTTGCGGCGGCGCGGCGGCTGGCCAGCGCGGCCAAGGCGGGTGAGGTTGCGCCGGAGGCGATCGACGAGGCGATGTTCAGCGACGCGCTGACCACGCACGACCTTCCCCCGCTCGACCTGCTGATCCGCACCTCGGGCGAGCAACGGCTGTCCAACTTCCTGTTGTGGCAGGCGGCCTATGCCGAGTTGCTGTTCGTCGAAACCTTGTGGCCCGATTTCGATGGCGCGGCGCTCGCGGACGCGATCGCGCAGTTCGGGCGGCGGCAGCGTCGGTTCGGGGGGCTGTGACCACGGTTCCGCCCCGCAAGAACGCTGATCTGAGCACCCGCGCGGTGGTCGGTGTCGCGTTGATCGTGATCGCGGCGGCGGCTTTGTGGTTCGGCGGCTTTGCCTTTTGGTTGCTGGTGACGGTCGCTGCGCTGGTGATGGTTCACGAATGGAGCGGGCTGCATGGCGCGACGCCGCAGCAGAAGAAGCTGGCGCAATATGCGCTGATGGTGCCGCTCGCGATCATGTCGCCCTGGGCGGCGGGTCCGAGCTTTCTGGCGTTCGGCCTTGTTCTCGGCGCTGGATTCTTCGTGGCGATCGTCACGCGCCACGGCGCGTTGGGCGCGGGGGCAGTTTATGTCGGGCTGCCGGTGCTCGCATTGTTGATGCTGCGCGACGGGCCGGACGGGCGACTGCTTGCCTTCTGGGCGATGGCGCTGGTGTGGGCTTGCGATATCGGGGCGTATTTTGCGGGGCGTACGATTGGCGGTCCGAAGCTGATGCCGGCGGTTAGTCCGAACAAGACCTGGGCGGGGCTGTTTGGCGGGGTGTGCGCTGCGGCGGTGTTCGGGCTGGTTCTGACCTTATGGGGCTTGCCGTTGCTGCTGGCGCTGGCGACGCCGGTGCTCGCGGTGTTCGCGCAGGCAGGCGACCTGTATGAAAGCCACCTCAAACGTCGCGCGGGGGTCAAGGATTCGGGGACAATCCTGCCCGGGCATGGCGGCGTGCTCGACCGGCTTGACGGGCTCGTTCCGGTGGCGCCGGTCGCCGCGCTCCTCGTATTGATCCAGGGACTTTGATGAAGACGGTTACCATCCTTGGCGCGACCGGATCGGTGGGGACGTCGACGCTCGACCTGATCGAGCGCGATCCGGCGGCGTTCGAGGTGGTGGCGCTGACCGCAAATTGCGATGTCGAGCGGCTGGCTGCGGCGGCGAAGCGGGTGCGGGCGAAACGCGCTGTCGTAGCCGACCCATCCTGCCATCAGGCGCTGACCGACGCGCTTGCGGGGACGGGTGTCGAAGTCGCCTCGGGTCCTGAGGCGGTGTGCGACGCGGCGCGGATGGGCGCGGACTGGACGATGGCGGCCATCGTCGGGACCGCCGGGCTGAAGCCGGTGCTGGCTGCGCTGGAAGGCGGGCAGGCGGTTGCGCTGGCGAACAAGGAGTCGCTGGTTTCCGCTGGCGATGTGGTGATGCAGGCGGCGGCTGCGACCGGCGCGACGCTGCTGCCGGTCGATTCCGAGCATAATGCCGTATCTCAGTGCCTTGAGACACAGAATGCAGATCGTATCTCACGTATCATCCTGACCGCGAGTGGCGGGCCGTTCCGGGAGCGGACGCTGGACGAAATGCGCGCGATCACCCCAGAACAGGCGGTGGCGCACCCCAACTGGTCGATGGGCGCGAAGATCAGCGTCGATTCGGCGACGATGATGAACAAGGGGCTGGAGCTGATCGAGGCGTATCACCTGTTCCCGGTGACGCCCGAGCAGCTCGACGTGATCGTTCATCGCCAGTCGGTGATCCATTCGATGGTCGAATATGTCGACGGGTCGGTGCTGGCGCAGCTGGGTTCGCCCGATATGCGCGTGCCGATCGCACATGCGCTGGCCTGGCCGCGGCGGATGGAGACGCCGTGCCAGCGCCTTGATCTGGCCACCATCGGGCGGCTGGATTTCGAGGCGCCGGACTATGTGCGCTTTCCGTGCCTGAAGCTGGCGCGTGAGGCGCTGGCGGCGGGCGGGGCGCGTCCGGCGATCCTGAATGCGGCGAACGAGGTGGCGGTGGCGGCGTTCCTCGGGCGCCAGATCGGCTTTCTTGAAATTGCCGCAATCGTCGCGGATACCCTCAATCGCTACGACCCGGCCGCGCCGGAAACGCTCGATCAGGTTTTGGCGATCGACGCGGAGGCGCGGAGTTTGGCGGGTGAGCGTGTGAAGGACTGCGTCGCTTGACCGAAAATCCCGGTTTCTTCCTTTATCTGGTCGCCTTCATCCTGATCATCGGGCCGCTCGTCTTCGTGCACGAGCTGGGTCATTACGCTGCCGGTCGCTATTTCGGGATCAAGGCCGAGGCGTTTTCGATCGGGTTCGGGCGCGAGGTGGCGGGGTTCACCGACAAGCGCGGGACGCGGTGGAAGTTCGGGTGGCTGCCGCTGGGCGGATACGTCAAGTTCGCGGGCGATATGAACCCGGCAGGGCAGCCGAGCCCCGAATGGCTGGCGCTGCCGGCGAGCGCGCGCGCGCAGACATTCCAGGCCAAGCCGCTGTGGCAGCGCGCGATCGTGGTTGCGGCGGGGCCGATCACCAATTTCCTGGTCGCGATCGCGATTCTGGGCGCGTTTGCCGGCATCTATGGCGAGGCGAAAATGCCAGCCGTCGCGGGCGCGATTCAGCCGGGCACGCCTGCGGCTGCCGCGGGACTGAAGCCGGGCGACCGGTTCGTCGCGATTGGAGGGCGGCAGGTCGACACCTTTGAGGACATGATGCACTTCACCGCGCTGCGTGCGGGGATGAAGGTGCAGATCGACTTTGTTCGCGCGGGCCAGCCCGCTAGTGTCGAAGCGATCATCGGCAAGCGCATCGAAAAGGATCGCTTCGGTAACGAGACGAGCCGTGGAATCCTGGGCATCGCGCCGAGTGGTGAGGTAATTCGCACACCTGTCGCGTGGTGGCAGGCACCCGTGGTTGGCCTGAACCGCACCGTGTCTCTGGTCG
>JBHYGP010000083.1:0-6006 GCA_051858935.1 Sphingomonas sp. | reverse complement strand
CGAATAATCGAGGTTGCCGGTGTTCAGCTGCTTCTCGATCCCGCCGATGCGGTGGAGCAGGCCCGGCGTGCCAGGCTTGACCCACGGCCGCGCCAACTTCTCGTCTCGGGCATAGGGCATGAACTTCTCCCCCTCGCCCGGCGCATCGGTCTTGAACGTCACCGGGAACGGCGCGTAGCCGCTCATGTCCGGCACCTTCCACGGCTCGGCGGCATTGGCGATATAGCCGTCGGTCAGGATCATCACCGGGGTCATATATTGCGTCGCGATCCGCACCGCCTCGATCGCCACGTCGAAGCAATCGGCGGCGGATCGCGATGCGACTACCGGCATCGGCGCATCGCCATTGCGGCCATAAACCGCTTGATACAGGTCCGACTGCTCGGTCTTGGTGGGAAGGCCGGTCGACGGCCCGCCGCGCTGCGAATTGACGATGATCAGCGGCAGCTCGGTCATGATCGCGAGGCCCATCGCCTCGCCCTTCAGCGCGATGCCCGGCCCCGACGACGAGGTGACGCCCAGCTGCCCCGCATAGGACGCGCCCAGCGCCGACGCGATCGCCGCAATCTCGTCCTCCGCCTGGAAGGTGGTGACCCCGAACTCCTTCAACCGGCTGAGATAGTGCAGGATCGCCGACGCCGGCGTGATCGGATAGCCGCCGAAGAACATCGGCAGCCCGGCCAGCTGCGCCCCCGCGACCAGCCCCATCGAAATCGCCTCGGCCCCCGTCACCGTGCGGTACAGCCCCGGCTCGACCGGCGCAGCGGGAACATGGACCTGCGCAATGCCCAGCGCGCCCAGCTCCGCTGTCTCGCCATAGGCATGGCCGGCATTGAGCGCGGCGATATTCGCCTCGGCCAGCTCGGGCGCCTTGGCGAATTTGGTCTTGAGCCAGTCGATCAGCGGCCCGCGCTCACGGTCGAACATCCACAGCGCCAGCCCCAGCGTCCACATATTCTTGCAGCGCAACGCTTCCTTGTTGCCCAGCCCGAACGGCTTCACGGCATCCAGCGTCAGCTGCGAGATATTGAGCTTGAGCAGCTGCCATTTGGCGAGGCTGTCGTCCTCCAGCGGGTTCGCGGCGTATTTCGCCTTGTCGAGGTTGCGCTTGTTGAACTCGCCCTCGTCCGCGATGATCAGCCCGCCGGGCTTGAGGTCGCCGACATTGGTCTTGAGCGCCGCCGGGTTCATCGCGACCAGCACGTCCGGGGCATCGCCCGCCGTCTCGATCGCCGCCGACCCGAAATTGATCTGAAAGGCGGAGACCCCGAACAACGTCCCCTGCGGCGCGCGGATCTCGGCGGGGAAATCGGGGAAGGTGGCCAGATCATTGCCCGCCAGCGCGGTCGACAGCGTGAACTGCCCCCCGGTCAGCTGCATCCCGTCGCCGGAGTCCCCGGCAAATCGGACGACGACCGCTTCGGGCGGCGGATTGGCGGAAGCCTCTTCGGGGGTCACCTGATGGGCGGCAGTGGCCATTCAGTCTCTTCCTGCAATGTCTCTCCACCCTCTACGCCTTGGGGTGGTTGAACAGAAGGTAGAACGATGCCGGGCGGTTGCAACCGGTTCTTTCACGCGGAGGCCGCGAACGTCCCGCCCAGCGCCAGGATCGACGCGACATGCCGCGCCGACACCTCCAGTGCGTCCACGCCATAGCCGCCGCCGAGCGCACTCGCGAGCGGCAGGCCGCGCCGACGTGCGAGCGTCGCAATCCATGAGTCGCGCACGATCAGCCCTTCCAGGCTCAGCGCCAGCCGCCCCAGCCGGTCGCCCTCCCATGGATCGACCCCGGCCTGATAGAGCAGGATCGTCGGATCGAACGCATCGACCAGCCCCGGCAAGGTCGTGGTCAGCGCGTCCATGTACCCGGCATCATCCACCGCATCGGGCAGCGCGACGTCGAGCGTCGATCGCGCCTTGCGCACCGGGAAATTCTTGTCGGCATGGATCGAATAGGTCGCGATGTCGGTGCGCCCGGCGGTCAGCGCGGCGGTGCCATCGCCCTGATGCACGTCGCAATCGACGATCAGCACCCGTTCGCCCTCCTCCGCCAGCCGGTGCGCGGCGATGGCGAGGTCGTTGAACACGCAGAACCCCGCCCCGGTCGCGTGCAGCGCATGATGGCTGCCCCCGGCAGTGTTCGCGGCAAAGCCTTGGCGCTGCGCGATCTTCGCCGCCGCATAGGTGCCGCCCGGAACCGCCAGCGCCCGCGCCGCGACCTCCGGCGTCACCGGAAAGCCGATCCGCCGCTCCTTCTCGCGCGGCACGCGGCTCTCGATCACCTCGGCGACATAATCGGGATCATGCACCGCCTCGATCCAGTCGCGCGGCATCGGCTCGGGCTCATGCCATTCCAGCGCATCCCCCAGATCGCGCAACAGGTCGCGGACCAGCCCGTTCTTGTTCCACTGATACTGGCTGCGCGCGGGTGCGGGCGCGACGTAAAGCGGGTGGTGGACGATGGCGATGGTCAAGCGTGGTCAATCGAGCGCGAAACCATCAAGCCACACCCTGTTCCCTCACGCCGCCAGCGACTCCAGCGCCTCCTGCGCCTCCATCCACGCAACCTCAGCCGCCTCGATCGCCTTCTTCACCTCGCCGCGCAACTTCATCAGCTCGGTCATCGTCAGCTTGGTGAGGTCCGCCGCCGCGCTCGCCGGATCGAACATCGCCCGATCCACCGCGCTCAGTTTTTCCTGTAACTTGGCCAGATCCGCCTCAGCCGCCTTCGCGGCCTTGCGCATCGCATTGCCCTTTTCGCGCGCCTCGGCTGCCTCGCGCCGCGCATCCTTGCGGTTGCCGCCCTTCGCCGCGCCCTCCGCCTTGGGCTCCTTGGCGAGCACGAAGGCGATATAATCCTCGATGCTGCCGTCGAACGGCTTGGCGGTCCCGCCATCGACCAGTACCAGCCGGTCCGCGGTCATCTCGATCATGTGCCGGTCATGGCTGACGATCACGACACAGCCCTGATAGGCGGTCAGCGCCTGGATCAGCGCCTCACGCGAGTCGACATCAAGGTGGTTGGTCGGCTCGTCGAGGATCAGCATGTGCGGCGCGTCGCGCGTAATCAGCGCCAGCGCCAGCCGCGCGCGTTCGCCGCCCGACAGCTTGCCGACCTTGGTCATCGCCTTGTCGCCGGCAAAGCCGAACCGGCCGAGCTGGCCGCGCACGGCCGCGGGCTTCTCGCCGTCCATCAACCGCTGCATATGGTCGAACGGCGTCTCGTCGCTGTGCAGCTCCTCGACCTGATACTGGGTGAAATAGCCCACCCGCATCTTCGCCGACGCCGCCTTCTCACCCTCGATCGGCGTCAGTTGCGCCGCCAGCAGCCGCGCCAGCGTCGTCTTGCCATTGCCGTTGCGCCCGAGCAGCGCGATGCGGTCATCGGGATCGATGCGCAGGTTCAGTCGCGACAGGATCGGCGTCCCGTCATAGCCGACACTGGCATGGTCCAGCGTAATCAGCGGCGGGCGCAGCTGATCGGGATCCGGAAAGCCGAACGCCAGCGTCGGATCGTCCATCACCGCCGCAATCGGCTGCATCTTCGCGAGCGCCTTGGCACGCGACTGCGCCTGTTTCGCGGTCGATGCGCGGGCCGAATTGCGCGCGACGAAATCCTGCAGCTTCGCGCGTTCGGTCATCTGCTTTTCGCGCGCGGCGGCCTGCTGCGCCTGTCGCTCGGCGCGCTGCCGTTCGAATGCATCATATCCGCCGGGATAAAGCGTCAGCTTGCCGCGCTCGAGGTGCAGGATATGGTCGACGACGTTGTTCAGGAAATCCCGCTCATGGCTGACGATCACGATCGTCGCGGGATAGGAAATCAGGAAATCCTCAAGCCACAGCACCGCTTCAAGATCGAGGTGGTTCGACGGCTCGTCGAGCAGCAGCAGGTCCGGCTGGCTGAACAGCAATGCCGCCAGCGCCACGCGCATCCGCCACCCGCCCGAAAAACTGTCGAGCGGGCGATGCTGCGCCTCCTCGTCAAAGCCAAGCCCGACCAGAATCCGCGCCGCCCGCGACGGCGCGGTATAGGCGTCGATCGCCCCCAGCCGCTCGTGAATCTCGCCCAGCCGGTGCGGATCCTCAAGGCCCTCCGCCTCCGCCATCAGCGCCGCGCGCTCGACATCGGCTTCCAGCACGGTCTCGAACGGCGTCGTCTTGCCCGCCGGTGCCTCCTGCGCGACATAGCCCAGGCGCGCACCGCGCGGCATGTCGGCACTGCCCTCGTCCGGGTCGATCATCCCGGCAATAACCTTGACCAGCGTCGACTTGCCCGCGCCGTTACGCCCGATCAGGCCGATGCGCCCCTTTGGCGGCAACGCCGCGCTCGCACGGTCGATGATAACGCGGCCACCAAGGCGCACGGTGATTCCGGAAAGATTCAACATGCGCGCCGCCTATCACCGCAGCGCAGCATTCGATAGCCCCCGCTCGATCGCCAGCAACTGCTGGCGGCGGTTAGGACAAGCGCCCCTCGAAATCGGCATAGCCGAACGACTTCACGATCCGCAGATCGTCGCTCCGGCTATCCCACAGCGCGATGCTCGGCAGCGGGACGCCGTTGAAGGTCGTCGTCTTGACCATCGAATAATGCGCCTGATCGAGGAATGCGAAGCGCTGTCCCGGCACCGGCCATTCCGGGAAGCGGAAATCGCCAAGGATATCGCCGGCGAGGCACGACGGCCCGCCGAGCCGCACCAGCACATCGCCCTCTTCACCCAGCATCGCGGGACGATAGGGCGCCTCGATCACGTCGGGCATGTGGCAGGTGGCGGAGATATCGACCACGCCGATCGGCATGCCGTTGGTGAACACATCGACAAACTCGCCGACGAGAATGCCGGTATCGAGTGCAATCGCCTCGCCCGGCTCGAGGATCACCTCCAGCCCGGTCTCGTCGCGAACCTGCTTGAGGAAATCGACCAGATCGTCGCGCTGATAATCGGCGCGCGTGATATGATGTCCGCCGCCGAAATTGAGCCATTTGAGCTGACCCAGATAGGGCGCGATCCGCGGCTTCAGAGCTTCCCAGGTCCGCCGCAGCGGCGGGAAATCCTGCTCGCACAGCGAGTGGACATGAATGCCGTCCACGCCCTCCAGATGCTCCGCAGTCAGCTGGTCGGCGGGGAAGCCAAGCCGCGAGTGCGGCTGGGCGGGGTCGTATTTCTGAACCTCACCCTCGCTGTGCATCGGGTTCAGGCGCAGTCCGACTTCGAACGTCTCGCCCCGCGCCCGCGCCGCCGCCAGCTCGCTCTTCATCGCCGCATGCTGGAACGGCGTGTTGAAGATCACATGATCGGAAATCGCGCAGATTTCCGCCATGTCGGACTGTTTGTAGCCCGAGCAATAGGTCGCGATCTCGCCATTATAATGGTCCCGCGCGAGCCGCGACTCATATAGGCCCGACGTCGCGACCCCGTCCAGATACCGCCCGACCAGATCGCCCAGCGACCACATCGAAAACGCCTTGAGCGCCAGCAGGATCTTCACCCCCGCGCGATCGCGCACATCGGCGATCGTCGCCAGATTGCGCTCGACCGCCGCCGCATCGACGACAAAGCAGGGCGACGGCACGCGGGCGAGGTCAAACCCGGCAAACGCGCCCGGATCGCCGGCCTTGGTGGACATCACGGGCGACGCTGCACGGGTTTCCATAAATTCTCGTCACCCCGGCGAAAGCCGGGGTCTCCCAGTTTGAAAGCGATATGCTTGCCACACGAGACCCCGGCTTTCACCGGGGTGACGGTAGGCCGTCAGAATTTAAGCGGCTCGGGCAGCTCATGCACCTGCCACGGCAGGCCATGCTGGTTCAGCATCTCCATGAACGGGTCCGGGTCGAACTGCTCGATGTTGAACACGCCCTCGCCGCGCCACTGACCATTCAGCATCAGCGCCGCTCCGATCATCGCGGGCTCGCCGGTGGTGTAGCTCACGTACTGGTTTCCCGTATCCTCGAACGCTTATTCGTGATCGCAGACGTTGTAGTCGTTTTAGGTCTTATATTTG
>JBHYGP010000082.1:0-6009 GCA_051858935.1 Sphingomonas sp. | reverse complement strand
CGGATCGGGTCGGCCTCAATTCCGGCTTCGGATTCAAGCGCTTCCACTCGCGCGAACCGCTCGACCGACGTGATCTCAGGGAGCACCGGGCGAAAGATGCCGCGTTCCAGCATCAACGCGATCACCCGCACCGCATCCTTCGCCACCACCAGCTTGAGCAGCTCGTCGGCGATCCGCTCCCGCGACAGCGCCATCAGGTCGTTGGCGCGCGCGGTGCAGGCGTCGAGCGATGCGGGGTCGGGGCTATCGCCAAAGCGCGCAAGGAAACGGAAGAAGCGCAGGATGCGCAGATGATCTTCGGCAATCCGCCGCAACGGGTCGCCGATGAAGCGGACATGGCGCGCCGCAAGATCGGCGCGCCCGCCGAAATAATCGAAAATCTCCCCCGTATCCGGGTCGGCGTAGAGCGCATTGATGGTGAAGTCGCGCCGCGCGGCGTCTTCCTTCCAGTCGTCGGTGAAGGCGATAGTGGCGCGGCGGCCGTCGGTGGTGAGGTCGCGGCGCAGGGTTGTCACCTCGACCACCGTCCCGCTGCTGACCGCAGTGATCGTGCCATGCGCCAGGCCTGTCGGAATGACCTTGATCCCAGCCTTCTCCAGCCGCCGCATCACCTCCTGCGGGTCGAGCGGGGTGGCGATGTCGAGGTCGGAGACGGCGATGCCGAGCAAGGTATCGCGCACCGCGCCGCCAACCACGCGCGCATTGTCCGGGCCGAGTGCAGCGACCAGCCGGTCGAGCCCCGGCCAGTGCCGCCACGGCGCATCCGGGAGTTTCATGCTGTCCATTTCAGCCGCCGCGACAGATTGACCAACATCGCCGCCGTCGCGCCCCAGATCCTGAACTCCTGCCATAAAATCTCATAGAAATGCCGGTCGCGCCCCTGCCATTCGACGCTGGATTGCAGCTGGTTGGCGGGATCGAGCACAAAATCGAGCGGCGCTTCGAAAATCGCCGCGACCTCGCCCGGCTGCGGCGTCAGCACCAGATCGGGCGGGATCACCGCGACCACCGGCTGCACCTCGAACCCGGTGACAGTGCGGTAGCAATCGGCCAGCCCGACCAGCTCGACCGCGTGCGGCTCCAGCCCGATCTCCTCGCGCGCCTCACGCAGCGCGGCGGCGGTCGCGTCGGCGTCCTCGGGGTCGATGCGTCCCCCGGGAAAGGCGACCTGCCCCGCGTGTCGGCGCAGCGTATCGGTGCGCTGGGTCAGGATCAGGCCGGGGCGGGGGCGATCGGTCACCGCGACCAGCACTGCAGCGGCCACCGGCACGCCATCCGCCGCTGCCGGCTCGTCGAGCACATCGCCGACGATCAGCTCGGGCGCATCGTCATGCTCGGCGTCGAGCGCCACGCGCAGCCGCTCCGCCAGCGTCATGCCGGGGTCATCGCGAAGAACGCGCCGTCGCTCCACACGCCGGGCGGATTCGACCCGTTCTCCAGCGCCAGCGCGGCCAGGTCATAATAGACCGGCCGCGCGACCAGCGCCTCCAGCCCGCGCCGCACCGCGAGATAAGGGTGGGGGCCGTCGTCATGCTCCTCGAACCGCAACGCATGGTCGGGTCCGGCGGGGACCAGATCGCCGGTGTTGAGCCGGAAGGCGATTCGCGTGGTTTCGCCTTGGCCCTCGACCTTCATCTCGACCGCGACGAACGGTGCATCCTCGACCTCGATGTCGAGCTTTTCGACCGGGGTGACCAGGACGTGGCGGCCATCGGGCTCGCGCCGCAGGATCGACGCGAACAGCCGCACCATCGCCGGGCGGCCGATCGGCGACCCCTGATGAAACCACGTCCCGTCGCGCGCGATGCGCATGTCGCTATGCCCGCAATGTTCGGGGTTCCAGCTGTCGACGGGGGGCAGCTTCTGTTCGTCGGCGAGCCGGGCGATCTCGGCGAGCGACAGGCTGGCGAGGTCGGGGGGCGGGGGCATCGGCATTGGATGGGCGTTAGGCGCTTTTGGGCGTCGGGGTAAAGGGTCAGGGTCCTGGCCGTCCCGATACTCGGTCTCTCACGCCCGTCCCTGCAAGGGGCCTATAGACGTGTGTAACCCGCTAGACTCGATGAAAGTTTAGCAGCAGATTTGCCACGAAGGAGATTGCGAGTGGCAAAATTTGTGTATGATGAACGCGGAGACTATCCAATTATCCGCCTAGAAGCAAAGCAGGATGAGGAAATTCCCGTGGAGATGGTGGCTGCTTGGGCGGCAATGAGACAGGCTTGGGCGCTAGACCAACTTGGGGATAATCTCATCGGGCTTGATAACGCGATCAACAGCATCGCGCATGCGATCACCGACAAATAGGCGCTGGGAGCTCGGGATGGTCAAGACTTGGGGCAGAGAGGAACGCGGCGAAACAGCGTGCCCGGAATGCGGAGCGCTATATCGAATTACGGTGTACCGGTTCCCGGTGCGCGATAAGGATCACTTCGATTGTAACGTTTGCGGCTATCGCATGGCGGAATGGAACAGCACCGAAGCTCCATCCTATGAAATGATCGGTAAGCCAGAAAACCCGGCGGGTTAGGCCGGGCTTTGGTTAGTTCTTCTTCTGGATTTCCTTCTTAAGAAAGATGTCTAGATACATGCCGAGTGTTTCTAGGCCGTCCGCTGAAATTCCTTCCGGGAAGATCAAGGCAACGTCGCCATCGTCTAGCGGGAACACCGCCTTTCGTGAGCCAGCTTTGAGCGGTTCGTCCTGCTTCATCGAGAGAAGGTGGGCCGGTATCTGGGGAGCGGATTGACCAGCGGGAGTGGGGGCTGCTGCTTCCATGATCGTAACGTCCTTAAGTGGACTCCCGCTGGCGCTTTGATCAGTGAAAACCCATTGCCCGTCGTCGGAGAATCCTAGCACCTTGGCCCCGTTGGGGAAGGTGTCCACTCCATTGATCGTACACTGGATCGTGTCGCCAACCTTTACGGCGGGAAGGTCCAGTTTATCCTCGCCTGTATCGTCCATTTTCGGGCTTTTGTCCACATTATTGTGTGGCTCGTAAAGGCCGATATAGGAGGCTGTCTGCTTAAACTCGGCTAATAGCTCGCTTGCCGCCGCGTCGTTATATTGCTTCCGGAACACCAAAAAATGGTGGACCGTGCCATCGGAAGGCAGCCCATCCGGGTATTCCTCAAAAAGCGCCTTGTGGGCCGCAGGGGAGAGTGCGACTTGCCTGATCAGCGCGCGCTTCTCAGTGTCGTCCTCGCGCTTATCCAGAATGATTTTGCGCCCCAACTCGCTCACCTTGACCATGCGCCCGTCACCTTCTCCGGTCACGTCGATCAGGCCGTAGTACCGCATAGTGGCGAGCGTTTGCCTGCCGCCGCTGCTTTTGGGGCTGTAACCCCAAGCGCCCATTGCGGACTTTAGCGGCGCAGGATGAGCGCTCTCTTGAGCGTAGAGCTCTTGCACCCGCTCCAGCGCCTTTTGCACCGGAATAAAGGGGTATGCGGGGCTGCGGCCCTCCCCGCGCTTCTGCTGCCTATCGCCCGTCTGCGCTTCAGTATCTGCCATCGCCAAGTCCTCCGTTGCCAGCCCCCTTTAGACATTTCCGTAGAGGCTAGCAAGGCTGGATGCAATTTTGTCTAATCAAGTCCTTTACATTTGTCTAAGGCTAAGGCAGACGGGCTCTGGCAGCGCCGCCAGTGAAGCGGCTGCGGAGTACGGCCAATGTGATAAAGAAACGGAACCGCGACCAACGATAGGCCGCTAAAACGGAAAAAGCCGGAGCAAAGCCCCGGCTCTCCGTAGTCTCACCGGGCGCTAGACGCCGCGATTCCGACCGCTGTGGTAGGCATTTTGAATCGCACGTTTAGCGCCCAAATTCAAGGAAAACTGCGCCATGGTATATGTTCGCAGCCACTTCCGCATTCGCAATCGTCGGATTGAACGCGTGCGGTGGTATTGCCGCCGCCGCTAATCTAGCGGCTTCGTCGGCTCCTTAGGGGCCGTGTCATCAACACCTCGAGGTCGCTTCGGCGGCCTCTTTTTTTCGCCCTAACGTCGCCTTGGAGTTCGGCGGGCGCGGTGCCGACTGACTCGCGCTCCGGCCTAGTGCTTCGGCCCGACCATGCCGGGCTTGTCCGGCGCGGGGCCGCGCGCGAGCAGGCGCTCGCGTTCAAACGGGCCGGGCAGTCGCCACGCCCCGGTGCGCGCCGCGTCGAACCCGAACTGCGCGTAGTAATCGAGGTCGCCGATCAGCATCAGCACGGCATCGCCCGCCTGTTCGATCGCTTGGCCCATCAGCGCGCGGCCGATGCCGACATTCTGCCGCTCGGGCGAAACCGCGACGGGGCCGACCAGGATCATCGGGGTGACGCTGCCGTCATCGCCCGCCAGTTCGACCGGCCAGCACTGGATCGATCCGACCAGCGTTCCCGCCTCGACCGCGGCAAAGCTCAGTTCCGGCACCGCCGCGACGCCCTCGCGCAGGCGATAGGCGGTGCGGCCATGGCGATCGTCCCCGAACACCCGGTCGAGCAGATGTTCGACCGCGTCGCGATAGACGTCCGACAAAGGCACCAGCTCGAACAGGGGCAATCTCCAGCGGCCCGGGGGATGGACGCCGGGGGCGCGCGCCTTTAGCCCCGAAACGAGTCCCCGCATAGCGGAATAAGGGAGGCCGGCGATGAAGCTCTATGACGCGCCCTGGGCACCCAGCCCGCGCCGGGTGCGCATCTTTCTCGCCGAAAAGGGGGTCGAGGTGCCGTGCGAGGCGATCGACCTGCGCACCGGCGAGCATCTCGCCGACGCCTATCTGCGCATCAATCCGCGCGGGGCGGTGCCGGCGCTCAAGCTGGATGACGGCGAGGTGCTGTGCGAATCGGCGGCGATCTGCCGCTATTTCGAGGCTTTGCACCCGGAGCCGGCGCTGTTCGGGCGCACCCCGATCCAGATCGGGCGGATCGAAAGCTGGACCCGGCGGATCGAGGGCGATGGCTATGCCGCCGTGGTCTATGTGCTGCGCAACACCGCCGCCGCGTTCAAGGATCGTGCGATCCCCGATGCGGGGCTGAGCGTCGCGCAAATCCCCGAACTCGCGGCGCGCGGCGCGATCATGTGGGAGGGGTTCGTCGAGGCGCTCGACGCGCGGCTCGCCGACCGGCCGTGGATCGCGGGGGACGAGTACAGCTTTGCCGACATCACCGCGCTGGTGACGGTCGATTTCGCGCGCGCGGCGAAGCTGGCGGTGCCCGAGCATCTCGCGAATCTGCGCCGCTGGCATGGCGAGGCGAGTGCGCGGCCCAGCGCGTCCGCCTGACTACCATTGCCGTTTCGGGGGGCGCGGCCTATTGGCGCGCGATCATTTCCCCCAAGGGCAGGTTCGTTGCACGATCTTCTTCAGCTTCAGGTCCGCGATCTCGAGGTTCAGGTCCTCACCGGCGTCTATTCCGAAGAGACGCACCTGCCCCAGCCGCTGCGCATTTCGATCACCGTCGACATGGCACCGGGCGACCCGTTCCTGCCCGATACGCCGCTGAGCGCGTCGAAATCCTATCTCGACCTCAAGCATGCCGCGACCGGCGCGCTGCCGCAGGGGGTGCATTTCACCCTGATCGAGGGGGTCGCCGATCATATCGTCGAGACGCTGATGACCGGCGACGCGCGCATCCAGCGGGTCGAGATCGAGATCGTCAAGCTCGCCATCGCCGAAGCGGACGAGCGGATCGGGATCACGCTGGTCCGGCATCGGAGATAAATTGATCCTCCCCGTGGCGGGGGAGGATTTAGAGGGTCACCGCCGGCACCGCCCCAACTGGTCCAGCACGAAGCGATAATCCTCGCGCGCCGCCGCGACATTGGCCGGATCTTCATCCGCCAGACTGGTCGCAGGAAGCGTGCGCGGCAGGCCGCAGGCGAGGCGGTACCATAGCAATGTGTCGCGCTGCGGCGCGGCGGCGGCATCGTCGACGATCTCGCCCAGCGCGACCGACCAGCGTTTCTGTTCGCCCGGACGGCGCAGGATCGACAGCGAGATCGGCGCGCCGCTCGCGGTCTGGACGAAGACCTGGGTCTCG
>JBHYGP010000081.1:0-6025 GCA_051858935.1 Sphingomonas sp. | reverse complement strand
CGCCGAAGGCGACGGAGGGGGAGGACGGCTGTGTCCTCTCGAATGCCGTGCTTCCTCCCCCTCCGTCAGCTGCGCTGACACCTCCTCCTGGCGGGGAGGATTAGTAGATCAATACCACACCGCCGACAGCGGATAGAGCGCGATCAGCCAGATCAGGCATGCGATCACCACCGGCCGCTTGCGCACCAGGATCGCGATCAGGCTGACCGGGAAGAAGGAAATGGTCAGGATCACGGTGCGCAGGTTGAACGGGACATCAATCAGCGCAACGACCGTTCCGATCAGCACCGCGTTGCAGAACAATATCGCCCCCATCACCGTGCGATAATTCCGCTCGAAATGCGCATCGAGGTCGCTGTCGCGATCGACCGCGTCGGGAAACACCAGCGACGCCGCGACATAATAGACCGCAGTCACCACGAACCCGCCGAACATCACCGGCCAGCTCAGCGGCAGCTGGTCGCGCATCGCCCAGCCATACATCCAGAACGTCACCACGTCGCACGACACGAACAGGCCGAGCAGTGCCGTCGGCCACCCGATCGCGCGAAACCCGCGCACCTTGATCGCGCGCGTCAGTCCGCCCAGCCCCTCGGCCAGCGACAGGCCAAGCATCAGACCGAACAGCGAAAAGATGAACTCGAACCCGCTCACGATATGTCCCCCGACCTAAATTCCTCCCCCAGCTTGCTGGGGGAGGGGGACCGCCCGCGCAGCGGGTGGTGGAGGGGCCGCCGCGCGAAGACGCGGCGGTGTCGCTTGACGCAGCGTCTCCGCGCCATTGGCGCGGCCCCTCCACCACCGCCTGCGGCGGCGGTCCCCCTCCCCGAGACAAGCTCAGGGAGGAATAGTCAATCTCGCCGCCCCGGCAGCGTGATCGTCGCGCACAGCCCGCCGCCGTCGCGGTTGGCCAGCGTGATGTCGCCACCCGCCTCGCGCACGATCGCACGCGCCAACGTCAGCCCAAGCCCCACCCCGCCGGTCGTCCGGTTACGCGAGGGATCGAGCCGGGTGAAGGGATCGAATACCGCCGCGATCTGGTCCGCAGGAATGCCGGGGCCGCGATCGGCGACCTCGATCCGCACGCCGCCTGCATGCTCGCTCAGCGTCACTTCCGCGCCGCCGCCATATTTGACTGCATTCTCGATCAGGTTGCGCACCGCGCGCCGCATCAGCGACGGGCGGATGCGCCGGATCAGCCGGTGGCCGTCCTCATAGTCGACCGCATGGCCCAGGTCGCGGAAATCGTCGACCACCGCATCGATCAGGGCCGACAAATCGGTCTCGGTCGGCTGCTCGCTCGGTCGACCCAGCCGCGCAAGGCTCAGGATGTCGTCCAGCGTGCGGTTCATCTCGTCGATCGTGTCGGCCATCCGCGCACGATCCTCGTCATCCTCGACCGATTCGATCCGCACCCGCAGCGCGGCGAGCGGCGTGCGCAGATCATGCCCGATCGCGCCGAGCATCTGGTCCTTCTCGTCCAGCATCGCGGTCACGCGGAGGCTCATCAGATTATAAGCGGCGATCACCGCGCGCACATCGCCCGGCCCGCGCTCTTCGATCGGCTGGGCCGCGCCTGGGGTAAAGTCGCGCGCGGCATCGGCCAGCGAGCGTAGCGGTCGATTGACCCGCGCGCCGACCCACAAAACCGGGACCAGCACCATGGCATAGATGATCAATGTCTGCAGGATCAGCCGCCAGACAATATCCCCATCGCTGCGCGGCCAGGACGATGTCAGCACCAGCCAGCCCTTGCCGGGCAGCTCGACCGCGACCATCAGCTCGCCACCGAACCGCTTCATCCGCTCGGCGCGCATCGCGTTCATCCGGGCATAGCGCGGGTCGGTCGCAGACAGTTTGCGCACCCCGGTGACAATCCGTCCGACGGGTATCGCGGCCTCGGCCAGCGAGGTGCGAATGCCCTGCTCGACCTCGGGGTTGTTGCGCAGCCCCTCCGGGATCGGGTTGGTCGGCTCCAGCCGCAGCCGCGCCTTGCGGCCCTCTGGCGGTTCGCGAAAGCGACCGTCGCGAATGCGCTCGGCGGCATCGACCACGCGCGTGATTGCGGGCGCGGTGACCTGTTCGAACCGCAGCATCCGCCGCTCGCGCAGGATCAGCGCGAAGTTGATCGCCTGCGCCACGAACAGCGCCAGCGCGACCAACAGCGCGATCTGCCCGGTCAGGCTGCTCGGAACCAGCCGCTTGAGGATCGGGCGCGCGCTCACAGCTTGGTGACGTCGCTCGCCAGCGTATAGCCGCCGCCCCACACGGTCTTGATCAGCGTGGGGTTTTTGGCATCCGGCTCGATCTTCTTGCGCAGCCGGCTGACCAGATTGTCGATCGCGCGGTCGAACGCCGCCGCCTCGCGCCCTTGCGTCAGGTCGAGCAACTGGTCGCGGGTCAGCACCGCGCGCGGGCGCATCACCAGCGCGAGGAGGAGGTTATATTCGCCTGTCGATAGCGGCACCGACACCCCGTCGCGCCCGACCAGTGCGCGCTCGCCGGTTTTCAGCACCCAGCCCGAAAAGGCATAGCTGCCAGACTCGGGCGCGGACAGGCGCGTTCCGCCCGCCTGCATCCGGCGCAGCACCACCTTGATCCGTGCCGCGAGTTCGCGCGGGGAAAACGGCTTCACGACATAATCGTCCGCGCCCATTTCCAGGCCGACGATCCGGTCGGTCTCCTCGCTCCTGGCGGTCAGCAGGATCACCGGCACTTCGCTGGTCGCGCGGATATGCCGGCACAGGCTGAGCCCATCCTCGCCCGGCATCATGATGTCGAGCACGACCAGGTCGATCGCATAGGCCGACAGCCGCGTCCGCGCCGCCTCGGCATCGCCGACCTGGGTCACGCGAAACCCCTGCTTGGTCAGATATTGCGCCAGCGGCTCGCGGATCGAACGCTCGTCGTCGACGAGCAGCAAATGCGGGGTCTCGTTGGTCATCTCGCTTTGGTTAGCAGATTCCACCCGCTCGGAAAGTGCCGGGCGGGCACGGAGGAGGTCGTAAAGCCCGCCCGGCATCGCCGTCACTCGCCCTGGGGGGAGGATGTGGGTGACGGCGTGTTTCCGCGGCGCTCACGCATCTTCTTCATCTTTGCGCGCGCCTTGTCGTGCTGTGCCTTCATTTCGGTCGCGTCGATCTTGCCGTCGCTATTGGTGTCGAGCTTGGCGAAGCGCTGCGCCGACTGGGCGTCATACTCGGCCTTGCTGATCGCGCCGTCCTTGTTCGTGTCGGCCATCATCATGCCCGCGCCACCACCGCGGCCGCCGCGCATGCCCTTGGCCTTGCCGCCCCGGCCTTCGCCGCGCTTGCCCCACCCCTTGCGCGCCTCACCGGCCTCGGCCATCCCGTCCTTGTCGGCATCCATCCGGGCAAAGCGCGCCTCGACCATCGCGCGGTTCTCCGCCTTGCTGATCAGGCCGTCGCCATTGGTGTCGACGCGCGCCATCATCCGCTCGCCCATGCCGCCGCCACCGCGACGTGCGCCGGGCATGAAGTCCTGCAACTCGCCGCCCTTCTTTTCGGCCATCGCCTTGCGCGCGGCATCCATGCCGGCCTTGCGCTCTTCGGCGCTCAGCTGGCCGTCCTTGTTGGTGTCGAGCCGGTCGAACCGCGCATCGGCGCGGGCGAGCATTTCGGCCTTGGACACCGGTTGCTTGGGTGCGGTCGGTGCTTGCGCCTGCATGGCAACTGCAGCACCCGCAGTCAGCATTGCGCCAATCGCAGCGGTAGTGAGAAACTTCTTCATACGGGCTCCTGTCACGCGGCAGGGGGCGCCGCAGTGATGCCCTTCTGAACCCCGCCTGTCGCATGGGTTTGTCAGCGGGTGGTGAAGTTGTCGCAAATTGTGTCGGCTGGCCTTCAATCCTCCCCCGCCAGGGGGAGGTGGCGCCGAAGGCGACGGAGGGGGAGGACGGCTGTGTCCTTGAGCCTCTTGCCTGCGTGCTTCCTCCCCCTCCGTCACGCTGCGCGTGCCACCTCCCCCTGGCGGGGGAGGATTAGGGATCATCACCCGAAAATCGCCACGCCCTGCATCCCCTCGGCCACCAGCGTCCCGTCCGCCGCCCACATCCGCATCGTCTGGCTCGAATAGCCGCCGCGCGCGCTGTCGGTCTCGGCCTCCAGCAGCCACCAACCGTCCTGCGTCACCGGCGCCGGCTGGAGGATGTTGACCTGCCAGGTCAGCGACGACAGCGGCGTCATCTTGGCGAACAGCTTGAACGCCGCGGGCGGCAACGCGTCGCCCAGCGCCATCAGTTCGACTTCCGGGTCCAGCCCCGCGCGATCGATCAACCGCCCCCAGCGCAGCCACTCGGTCGGCCCGGCCTGCGTCTTCAGGTCGAAGAAATTGAAATTGCCGGTGAAGAACTCCTTCGGCCCGGTATACAGCTCGGCATCCTCAGGCGGCGGCGCATGGCGCGCGGCGGCGGTGCCGTCATGGTCGATCGCCGACTCCAGCCGGCTCATGAACACGAAATTGGTGCGCAGCCCCAGCCCCGCCTCGCTCACAATATCCGCCTGGATAAACGCCGCATTCCGCCCGCGCCGCAGCTTGGTCGCGGTCACCGTCACCGGCCCGGAGAGCGGCCCGACAAACGCCACCTGCGCTGACCGCAGCGGCGGCAGGTCCGGCTCGACCTGCTTCGCCGCCGCCAGTGCCAGCGCCGAGGACAGCCCCCCATAAGCCGTGCGCCCCTGCAGCCAGTTGGTCGGAATTTCGGTCGTAAAGCCGGTCTCGGTCGGCACCGCGTCGGCCAGCAATTGCGGAAGCGAAGTCATGCCGGGGTCTTCTCCACATAGAGGTCGCGCAATTCGCGCTTCAGCACCTTGCCGATCGCACTGCGCGGCAGTTCGTTGATCGTGATCAGGTCGCTCAGCCGCTGGGTCTTGCCCAATCCGGCATTGACCGCCGCCAATATCTCCGCCGCCGGGGCCGCATCGGTGGGGACATAGAACCCCACGGGCGTCTCCCCCCATTGCTCCGACGGCACGCCAACCACCGCGCAATCGCGCACGCCGGGATGCTGGCGCAGCTCCGCCTCCAGATCGCTGGGATAGATGTTGAAACCACCCGAGATGATCAGGTCCTTCTTGCGGTCCATCAGAATCAGGAAGCCGTCCGCATCGAACCGCCCGACATCGCCATGCCGGATGAAGCGATTACCCTGCGGACAATACCCTTCTGCATCCGCCGTCGCCTGTGTGCGCCCGTGATAGCCCGACATCATCGCACCGCTGCGCCCGACAACCTCGCCCATCTCGCCCTGCGCGACCTCGCGCCCGTCCTCGTCGATCAGGCGGATGTCATGCCCCGGCGCGGGCTGGCCGACCGTGTGCAGCTTGTCGGGATGCGCAGTCGCATTGAGGATGCAGGTGCCACCCCCCTCGGTCATCCCATAATATTCGACCAGCAGCCCCGGCCAGCGCGCCACGACATCGGCCTTGAGCACGGCGGAGAAGGGCGCACTGGTGCAGGTCTTGAGCCGAAAGCTGGACAGGTCGAAGCTATCGAAATCGGGCAGCGCCATGATCCGCTGATATTGCACCGGCACCAGCATCGCATGCGTGCCGCGATGCCGCTCCGCCGCCTCCAGAAACCCGCGCGCATCGAATTTGCCGAGCAGCACCGCCGTCCCGCCCCACGCCAATGTCGGGATGAAGCTGACCAAAGTCGTGTTCGAATAGAGCGGGGTCGCGATCATCGTCACCGCCTCGGCAAACCCCGCCGCATCGCCGCGCGCGACATGCGCCCAGCGCATCGCATGCGGCTGGACGATCCCCTTGGGCGTGCCCGTCGTCCCGCTCGAATAGATAATGTTGAACGGGTCCTCGGGCCGAAGATCGACCGGGGAGGGCGCACCCGCACCCGCCAGCCACGCCTCCAGCCCCACACCCGCATCGCTGGCGTCCAGCGCCACCCGCCGCGCCGCCACCGCGCGGTCGCCCAAAGTCGCCGCAGCATCGGCATCCAGGAACACGACCCCCGCGCCGCTGTCGCCAATCATCGCCGCCATCTGGTCCCC
>JBHYGP010000080.1:0-6028 GCA_051858935.1 Sphingomonas sp. | reverse complement strand
GCGTCGTCGCGATCATCACCGTCTCCCCAAATTGCGAAGCCGGTGATGGCATCGTTTCACGGATGTGCAAGCATCATATCCGCGAATTTAAATCGGTGGAGCTGCGGATCAGATCGATCAGCCAGCGCAGCCCCGGATCGTTGCTCCGCGTCACATGATATTGCGCCATTTCCATCAGCGGCGGGATCGGCAACGGCGGCGCGACCGCCGCAAGCGGGAAATTGCGCGCCATCTGCGCCGCCAACCGCCCCTGGATCAGCGCCAGCCAGTCGGTGTCCTGCAACAGCCATGGCAGCATCCCGAAGTTGGGGGCGATCATCGCGATGCGACGCTGGATCCCCATCCGGTCGAGAAAGGCGTCGCCGAAACTCGGCAGCCGCTCGTCGCCGATCGCGACATGGACGTGGTCGTATTCCAGCATCGCAGCCAGCGTCGTTTGGCCGCTCAGCGCCGGATGGCCCGCGCGGCCGACCAGCCGGTATTCGTCCTCGAACAACCGCTCCGACGGCAATTCGGGCGTCACATATTCCTGCAGCGTGATGAGCAGGTCGATCCCGCCGCTTTCGAGCAATTCGATCCGCCGCGGGCTGGGCAGCAACAGCTCGATCCGCACGCCGGGTGCGGTCGTGGCAAGCCGGGTGACGATCGGGAACAGTATCGACGTCGCGATGTAATCCGACGTCATGATCCGGAAATTCCGGTTGGTCGTCGCGGGATCGAAATGGCGCGAGGTCGCGATCACGCCCTCCATCGTCTCCAGCGCCTGTCGCACCTGCGGCAGCAGCGTTTCGGCAAAGGGCGTCGGATACATGCGCTTGTTGCGCGCGATCAGCAGGTCGTCACCGAAATAGCTGCGCAGCCGGGCCAGCGCGTTGCTCATCGCCGGCTGGCTGAGGTTCAGCCGCTCTGCCGCGCGCGACACGCTGCGGTCGCTCATCAGCGCCTCGAACGCGACGATCAGGTTGAGGTCCAGTCCCTTGAAGCGCATCGCCAATCCATCATTGAGATCAATCAAAATGGATCAGAACTATAAGTTTTTCAATGTCCGGCACCGGCGCTAGGTCATGTGCAAGCAAATCTGGAGCAGGATGCATGAGCAAGGTAAGCGAGATCCGCTATGTCGGATATGCCGTCACGGTGCTGGAGGAAGAGCGCGCCTTTTACGCCGATGTGTGGGGGCTGGAGCCGGTCCCGTCGGACGACGGCATGACCTATTTCAAGGCACAGGGGCATGACGAGCATCATGTCGTCCGGCTGCGCGCGGCGGATACCAAGCGGATCGACGTGATCGCGCTGGCGGCCGACAGCCGCGCCGATGTCGATGCGCTCCACACCAAGGTCACAGATGCCGGGTGCCAGATCATCCACGCCCCGCGCGACTTGACCGCGCCGGGCGGCGGCTATGGCTTCCGCTTCTTCTCGCCCGACGGCCTGCCGTTCGAGATTTCGAGCGATGTCGCGCGCGGGTCGAGCCGCGAAATGCAGCGCTGGGACGGCGTGCCGCAGAAGATCAGCCACATCGTGCTGCACTCGCCCGATCACCACGCCATGGTGAAGTTCTTCGTCGATGTGCTCGGCTTCCGCGTCAGCGACTGGCTGGGCGACTTCATGTGCTTCCTGCGCTGCAACAGCGCGCATCACCGCATCGCGATCCTGCCCGGACCCGCCTGCCTCAACCATGTCGCCTATGACATGCTGACCGTCGACGACATGATGCGCGGGATCAGCCGCCTACGGAAAAAGGGCACCGATATCCGCTGGGGCCCGGGGCGGCACACCGCGGGCAACAACACCTTCAGCTATTTCACCACGCCGAGCGGCTTTGCGGTCGAATATACGTCAGAGCTGGAGGAGGTCGATTTCGAAAACCATGTCGACAAGGTGCACGTCCCCGGACCGACCGTGATGGACCAGTGGGGCGTCGGTGTCGGCGGTCCGCAGACCATGCCGCATCCCGAGGCCGATGCCGGCCTGTTTCAGGCAGCGGAGGCTTAAGTCATGGCATTGTTTGAATATTTCCCGAACTATATCTGGAACCTGTCGGTCGCGATCGCGCTGGAAAGCGGCGGACGCATCGGCGAGATCGTCGATATGTGCCAGCCGATCAAGGACGCGGCTGCGTCGGGTTCGGACGCGGGTACGCCGCAGTTCATGGCCAAATGGGTCGAGATGGGCGACAAGCTGATCGGCCTTGCGGATGAGGACGAGGCCGCCGGGCGCGGCTTCTCCGCCTCCGACAAGCTCGAGCGTGCGTCGCTCTACCTGCTCGTCGCCGAGCGGATGCAGGGCCATGGCCATCCGGGCCGCGAGGAAACCTATGCCCGCGCACTCGCCACCTTTGCACGCTCGACCCGGCTGGGTTCGATCAACCGCGAGCGCGTCGAAATCCCGCTGACCACCGGTACCATGCCCGCGCTCTACACTCGCGCCGAGGGGCCGGGGCCACACCCCGTGGTGGTCTATTGCAACGGCCTCGATAGCTGCAAGGAGCTGCTCTACTGGTCGCGCCTGCCCGAGGCGCTGGCCAAGCGCGGCATCTCCACCCTGTGCGTCGATCAGCCCGGCACCGGCGAGGCACTGCGCCTGCAGAACCTGCCCGTCGATCCGCATAGCGAGAATTGGGCGAGCAAGGCGATCGACTGGCTCGAAACCCAGAGCGACGTCGATCCCAAGCGGATCGGCATGACCGGCATCTCGCTCGGCGGCCATTTCGCGCCGCGTGCGGTCGCCTACGAACCGCGCTTCGCCAGTGGCGCCTGCTGGGGTGCCAACCACAATTGGGCCGAGGTGCAGCAGAAGCGCATGAAGCGCGAGGGCGAGAACCCGGTTCCGCATTACTGGGCGCACGTGATCTGGGCGTTCGGTGCCAAGGACATGGACGACTTCCTCGCCAAGGCGGAGGACATGAACCTCAACGGCCATATGGACGGCGTGAAGGTGCCGTTCCTCGTCACCCATGGCGCCAAGGATCGTCAGATCAGCGTCGATTATGCGCAGGATTGCTATGATCAGCTGATCAACTCGCCGCGCCGGGAACTCAAGCTGTTCACCGAGCGTGAGGGCGGGGTCGAGCATGTCGGGGCCGACAATATGAGCTTTGGCCGCGACTATATCGCCGACTGGTTCGCCGACACGCTGGGCGGGAAGCTGTCCTGATGCGCCTCGCGACACTGCGGCGCGGTGGGCGCGACGGCACTTTGGTGGCGGTCAGCCGCGACGGAGCGCGGGTCGCGCCGGTTGCGGGCTATGCGACGCTTCAGGCCGCGCTGGACGATTGGGATGCAGCGCAAGCCGCGCTGCTCGCAGCGGCGGAGGCTGCGGAAAGCGGTGAAGGCGTCCAGCCGGGCGACTTCGCTGCGCCGCTGCCGCGCGCCTGGCAATGGCTCGACGGATCGGCCTTCGCCAATCACGGCGCGCTGATGCAGCTCGCCTTCGGCCACGCGCCGATCGAGACCGACCTGCCGCTAATGTATCAGGGGATGAGCCACGAGTTCATCGCCCCGACCGCAAACGTCCCGCTGCCCAGCGAAGCCGACGGCATCGATTTCGAGGGCGAGTTCGGCGTGGTGACCGGCGACGTGCCGATGGGCTGCTCGGCTGACGAAGCGCTGGCCCATGCCCGGCTGGTCGTGCTGATCAACGACTGGTCGCTGCGTGCCATCGCGATCCCCGAGATGAAGACCGGCTTTGGCTGGGTGCAGGCCAAGCCCGCATGCAGCGTCGCGCCGTTCGCTGTGACGCCCGATGCACTGGGCGACGCCTGGCGCGATGGTCGCGTGCACCTGCCGCTCACGGTCGAGGTCGATGGGCAGTGGTTCGGCAGTCCGAACGGCGCGGCGATGGGCTATGGCTTTCACGAACTGATCGCCCACGCCGCACGCACCCGCTCGCTGCCCGCCGGCACGATCATCGGATCGGGCACGGTGTCGAACGAAGAGCATGAGACGGTCGGATCGACCTGCCTGTCCGAACGCCGCGCGATCGAGATGATCGCCCATGGCGCGCCGCAAACGCCGTTCCTGTCCTTCGGCAGCCGCGTCGCGATGCGGGCGGGGGAGGGGGCGTCGCCCTTCGGTGCGATCGATCAGATTGTGGTGAAGGGCTAACTCCCGTCCGAAATCAGCGTCCCACCATCGACCACGATCGTCTGGCCGGTGGTGAACCCACCCGCGTCGCTGGCGAGGTAGAGTGCGGTCGCCGCCACCTCGTTGGGCGTGCCCGCGCGGCGTAGCGGGGTCATCCCCAGCCGCCGCGCCGAGCGCTCGGGACTCGACAGGATCGCGCCTGCCCACTCGGTCTCGATCAGTCCCGGCGCGATGGCGTTGGCGCGCACGCCCGACGGCCCCCATTCGACCGCCAGGTTGCGCGCAAGCTGCGCCAGCGCCGCCTTGGTCATCCCGTAGTGCCCCAGCATCGCATTGCCGCGCAGCCCGGCGATGCTCGACAGCAGCACGATGCTGCCCCTTCTGCGGGCCGCCATCGCCGGGGCCATATGTCCGGCCAGCCGCAACGGGTGGAGCAGGTTGATCGCATAGAGCCGCTCACGCTCGGCCTCGTCCATCGCGTGCAGCGGTGAGGCCTGTCCAGCAATCCCGGCGTTGCAGACGAGAATATCGATGCCGCCCGTCCGCGCCTCGGCTTGCTCCGCCAGGCGCGCAATCGCCGCCGCGTCGCCGACATCGGTGGGGATCGATATGCCGCCCAGCTCCATGGCCAGCGCATCGCACGCCACCGCATCGACATCGGCCAGCACCAGCCGCGCGCCTGCGCCCGCAAATAGCCGCGCAATCGCCAGGCCGATCCCGCGTACCGGCCCCGTGATCAGCGCCGTCCGCCCGTCCAGGCGAAAGGCGGACAGGGCGTCAGAGGTCGGCAAGCACCGTCTCCACCAGTTGCGTCAGGCTTCCGTCATGCCGAAAACCAAGCGCATCGGCGCGCGCGGTGGCGAGGTCGGGATAGCTCCCAAACGTCGCGCGCGTCGCCGGGATTTCCTCGAACCGGATGCCCGAGACATCGCCATGGCGCGCCAGTTCCGCCACCAGATCGCCGATCGTCACGCGCAATGCCGGAAGCGTTACCGCCTCCTCTGCCGTCCGTTCGCCGAGCGCTGCGGCGACCAGATTGGCGGCGCAGCAGCGCACCGACATCAGCCAGCTGGTGGCGTCCGCCGACACCGGCACGCACAGCGGCGTGCCGGCCAGCGCGGTGTGGAAGATGTCGCTGAGAAACGCTGACCCAAAGCCACCCGCGGCGGCCGGTCGCGCAACGATGCCGGGCAGGCGCAGCGCGATCCCGGAGACCGCGTCACGGCGCACCGCATCGGCAAAGGCCAGCTCGACCATGCGCTTGTGCGTGCCATAGACGCTGGTCGGGGTAGGGACCGTCGCATCGTCGACCGGGTCGGCCAGCACGCCGCCGAACACCGCGATCGACCCCGCGATCACCAACCGGCGCCCGCGCATCGCCTCGATCAGCGCCAGCGGAACGTCGAGATTGATCGCCCGCGACGCTTCGGGATCACGCTCGGCAGCGCCGCCCGGCAGTGCGGCGAGGTGCAGCACCGCATCGATGCGCGGTGCAGTCAGTGCGGCGATCACCGCCGGGTCGGTCAGGTCGCCCGCAAGCGTCTCATGCCCGTCGAACCCCGTGACCTCCCGGTCGGCCAGCAATAGCTCGACCTCGGGATGCTGCGCCTGAATCTGGCGCACGACCGCCCGGCCGACGAACCCCGCCGCGCCGGTGATCGCCAGTCGCATTACTGCTTCAGCTCGGGTGCGAACTCGCCGTCGATTAGGATGAAGGCGATCCGGCAATTGGCGTCCGAGCGGTTCGACCAACCATGGTTGGTGCCACGCTGGATCACGATGTCGCCCGCGCGCACTGTCGTCTCGCCCTCATCCATGATCAGGACCAGTTCGCCCTCCAGAACGATGCCGTAATCGATTGTCTCGGTGCGGTGCATCAGCGCGTGGCGGCTGCCCTCGCCAGAATGCGCCGACGCGTCGCCAGCGCCGACCTCGGCAAAATG
>JBHYGP010000079.1:0-16108 GCA_051858935.1 Sphingomonas sp. | reverse complement strand
CCGTTCTCGATCGCGGTGATCGAGGTTTCGTAAAGCGTCAGCGTCGTGGTCAGCCGCGTCGCGGTCTCGGCATGCGCCTCCTGCTTGGCAAGCAGCGTGTGCGCCGACAGCGTGCGCACCGCTTCGCTGCCCAGCGCCGCGAGGTCGGGTGCCTTCTTGCCGGTCGACAGCTGCTCCTGCGTAACCGCAAGCTTTTGCTGCGCGCGCTGGATCGAAAGCGCGCTGGTCTGCTGCAAGGGAATGGTGGCGACACGCATCTATTCAGTCCTCAACCCACAGTCCCGAGCAGGGCCTGATACATTTCATCAGCTACCCGAATGACGCGCGCAGCGGCGGAGTAGCTGTTCTGCAGCACGATCATCAGCGACAGTTCCTCGTCGATATTGACGCCAGAAAAGGAATCGCGACGATTGATCGCGTCCTGGCTGCGCACCGACGCGTCCTCGTACCGGGTCATGGCGTTCGCCGCGTTGGTCCCGGTTTCACCCAGGATCAGCGAGGCGTAGCGCTCGAGGGAGACATTTCCCTCCTTGCCGAGGTCGTTCACCTTGCCAAAGCTGTCGACATAGAATTGCGCGGCGCGGGTGTCGGTGGCGAGCAGGCCACGGCTGCCGACGGCGGCGGTTGTGTCGAAGATCGCAAGCGGGAGGCGGCCCGGGCTATTGCGCAGCTCAGGCTTGATCTCGCCGTTCGCCAGCCCGGTGGCGCCACCGGTGAGGCCCGACAACGCGGTGAACGAGATGCCGGTGCCGTGGCGACTGGTCGAATCGGCAGGAATCGAGATCGTCGTCCCGCTGACCCCGGCCGCCTGGTCGAAGCGGAAGCGTCCGGCGGAATCGATCGAGAAGGTCCCGAAATTGCCGATCTCGCTTGCGTTGAGCTGGGTGACGAGATCGCCCATCGTCCCGCCCGCCGCGGCGGTCATCGTCGTGCGCGCAATCACCCGGCCCGATGAATCGCGCAGCATGATGTCCGACGTGCTGCCCGCGTCAAAGCCGTGCGGGTCGGTGGTGGCAAAGCCCGCCGGGCTCAGCAACGCGCCCTCGGTCTGCACGATGTCGTTGAGGCCGAAATACTGGCTGAAGCCGACGCCGCCGCGATTGGACGGTGCGGCGGGATCGTCGCCGACGACGACGCCACGCCCGACACCGGTCGCCTCGATCGACAGTCGCCCATCCGCGAAGCTGGCCGTCCCTGCGCCACCGAGCCCCGCATTGATTGCCGCCAACGCGTCGGCGACGGTCGCACCAGGCCCCATCGCGCTGAAATCGACCTGCGTCCGCGCAACGATCGCGCCGGCCGAGTCGGTGATCGCGAACACGGTCGAGCCCGTAAAGCCGAGCCGGTCGCTGGTATCGAGTGCAGTGACCGATCCGTGCAGCCGCGACGGCGCTGGAACTGCGCTCGCCGCGTTCGATGCGCCGTTGAGCGCGCGCGCAAGGCCACCGAACAAGGTGCCGAGCTGATCGCGGAACCCGGGCAATGCGCGGTCGCGCAGATCGAGCAGCCCGCCGAGCTTGGCACCGACCGCCGAGGATTCGATACGGTCGCCGGTCGCCGCCCCCGGCTCGCCGGCTGCGTCGGCGAAGCGGATGTCGATGCCCGGATATTCGGCGAGCGCCGCACCCGACCCCGATTTGGACGTCGGATAGGACAGCAGTCGCATCCGCGTGTCGAGCAAGGGCGCGCCGCCTGCGGTCTCGATCATCAACCGGCCATTGGGCTGTTCGCGCACGGTGATCGCGATCAGGCCGCTGAGTTCCTGAACCGCATTGTTGCGCTGGTCGGCGGTGCCTGCCGCGCTGCGCCCAAGGCCGTCGAGCCGCGACACCGCGTCGTTGAGCGAATGGACCTGTTTGAGCAGCGCATTGATCCGCTCGACCGTCAGGCCGATTTCGGCGTCGGCGTCTGCCGAAAGCGTCGCGATATCGGTGTCGAGCCGCTGGATCGTGCCGATCGCGTCGGTCGCGCGGGCGATGAAGTCCGACGCATTCTGCTCGACCCCCAGCGCGCCCGACATCGCGATCGCCGCGCTGGTAATCGCATCGAGCCGAGTCGGCAGCGAAGATTCGCCGCTGGGCGACCCGAGCAGCGCCTGCATCCGGTCGAGATAATTGGCCTGGACTTCGGACATACCGAGGTCGGTGGCGCGGCGATAGACCGCCGCCTCAAGGAACTTGTCGGCGATGCGGGTCGGTTCCCCGACCAGCACGCCACTGACCCCGCCATTGTGGACGGCGGCGGACTGGTTTGCGCGTTCCCGAGCATAGCCGGGGGTGCCGACGTTCGCGATGTTCGTCGACACGGTCTTGAGCCCGGCCTGCGCCGCGCTCATGCCCGATACGGCAGCCCCCAGAATCTCGGTTATCGACACGTCAGCGCCCCCGCCCCTTCAAAGATCAGCGCTTGAGGTTGCTGACTTCGGCCAGCATGTCGTCGACCGTGGTGATGATCTTCGACGCAGCGCTGTAGGCGCGCTGGAAGCGGATCATGTTGCTGAACTCCTGCGCCAGATCGACGGTGGAGGCTTCCAGCGTGCTCGACCGGATCGTCCCCGCGCCAAGCGCGCCCGCGACGTCGATCGATGCGTTGCCCGACTTGTCCGACAGCAGATAGGCGTTGCCCGAAATGCGGGTCAGCCCGTCCGGGTTCGGGAAGGTCGCGACCGGCAGCTGGAACACGGGGCGCGTCACGCCATTGTCGAACACCGCGCTCAGCAAGCCCGCTTCCGACACCTGGATCGACGCGATGTTGCCGAGCACGCCGCCATCGGTGGTCGCGGCGATCATCGCCGATTCCGAGCCGAACTGGCTGAGCCCGCTGATCGTCCCGTTCTCGCCCAGACCCAGGCGGATCGGCACCGAACCGGCGGCGTTGCTCCACGTCACATTGACCGGGTCGAACAGGTCCGACGTATAGACCGCGTCGTCGCGGATCAGGCTGCCGTCCGGGTTGAAGCGCAGCTCGCCGCTGGCCAGCACGCCGTTCGGCGTGGTGACATCGCTGGCCGGCTCGGCAAACAGTTCGCCCTGCCAGGTGTTCGGGCCGGTGCGGACATAGGCCATGGTCACGCGGTGCGAGGTGCCCTGCGCATCAAAGATATCGAACGAACGGCTGAAGCTGGGAGTGACGGCACCAGTGGCCATATCGCCCGAGGCATAGGCACCGGTGTACATCGGCGCGGTCGACTGAAGGTTCGCGCGAACGTCGATCTTGGTCGTCGGCGCGGCGGCACCGGTCAGGTCGCTGACGCGGACCGGGGCCAGCGCGGCGACGTTGCCGGTGTTGGTGAACTCACCGAAGCTGTCGAGACGCCAGCCCTGAAGATACATGCCCGATGCGTTGCGCAGGAAGCCGAATTCGTCGGGACGGAACGACCCGGCACGCGTGAACGCGACGTCGTTGCCGTCCAGCGTTTCGCGGACCACGAAGAAGCCACCGCCTTCGATACCGAGATCGGTGGTGTTGCTCGATGCCTGAAGCAGGCCCTGCTTCGAGATCAGCGCCTGGGGCGCGGCCATCACGCCGCCTGCGGTATAGGTCGATTTGGCGCGACCGTCGCTGACCAGCGTACGGAACTGGATGTCGTTCCCCTTGTAGCCGATCGTGTTGATGTTGCTGATGTTGTCGGCAACGACCGCCATCGCAGTCGCTTCGGCGCCGAGACCGGCAACGCCGGCATAGAGTGCGGAATAAAGGCTCAAGGACTGTCTCCGGTTCACGCCCAAAGGGGGCAAGTCATGGCCATGATAGGAGGGCGCAGTCGCTGCCGGTCTGGGTAGGGGCGCAAAATTTGCTGCCCGGCAATTTTTTCCGGGTGCGGGACCGCGTGCCCCGTCGCCTTTCTATGAATGCAGCAACGCACAAGACGAGGACGTGACGATGCTGCGAATTTCTCTGCGCGATGGCGAGGCTCTGGTGGTCAACGGCGCCATGCTGCGCGCCAAGGGCCGCACCGAACTGGTGATCGAGAACAAGGTCGCGCTGCTGCGCGGCCGCGAGATCATGGCGGCCGAAGAAGCGACGACCACCGCGCGTCGGCTCTATTATGCGACGATGATGGCGTATCTGGGCGACGAGCCCGAGACGCACCAGAACCAGATCATCGATGCGCTGACTCTGCTGATCCCCGCCATGGCGACCGACGAGGGCCGCGCGGCGTGCGTGCGCTTTGCGCGCCAGGTGGCCGAGGGCAGCTTCTATCGCGGCCTCGGCACCTGCCGCGCGCTGATCGAGCTGGAGGACGCCGCCACCGCGCCCGCGGACGAGGCCGCCTGAGGCGCTCGACGTGCACAGCCTGTCCTCTGCAGCCCGGACGATCGCCGCGCTGCCGCTGGAAAAGCGGCACGGCCGCGTCACCGCCGTACGCGGCGCACTGATCGAGGTCGAAGGCCTTGCCGGTGCGGCGCAGATCGGCGCGCGGATCGATATCGAAACGCTCGACGGGATCGTTCCGGCCGAAGTGACCGGGATCGAGGCGGGGTTGGCGCAGTGCATGCCATTCCGCGAGCCACAGGGGCTGAGTTCGGGCACGATCGCCTGGTTGCACCCCGGTTCGCTGTCGCTGCGTCCATGCGATGCCTGGCTCGGCCGGATGGTCGATGGCCTGGGCCGTCCGGTCGATGGCAAGGGAGAGTTACCGCTCGGCGCGACGCGCCAGCCGATCAAGGCACCCCCGCCCCCCGCAGCGTCACGCGCCCGCGTCGGCGAGCGGATCGAGACCGGGGTGCGCGCGCTCGACCTGTTCGTGCCATTGTGCACCGGCCAGCGGCTCGGCCTGTTCGCGGGCTCGGGCGTCGGCAAGTCGGTGCTGCTGTCGATGCTGGCGCGCTGGACCGAATGCGATGTCGCGATCATCGGCCTGATCGGCGAACGCGGCCGCGAGGTGCAGGAATTCGTCGAGGACGATCTGGGGCCAGAGGGTCTTGCGCGCAGTATCGTCGTCGTCGCGACGTCCGACGAGCCCGCGCTGATGCGCCGTCAGGCCGCCTGGACCACCCTCGCCCTCGCCGAATATTATCGTGATCGCGGCCTGCGCGTGCTGTGCCTGATGGACTCGGTCACCCGCTTTGCCATGGCGCAGCGCGAAATCGGCCTCGCCAACGGTGAGCCGCCCGCGACGCGCGGCTATACCCCCACGGTGTTTGCCGAGCTGCCCCGCCTGCTCGAACGCGCCGGTCCTGGCCTTCCGGGACAGGGGTCGATCACCGGGCTGTTCACCGTGCTGGTCGATGGCGACGATCACAACGAGCCGGTCGCCGACGCGGTGCGCGGCATTCTGGACGGTCACGTCGTGATCACACGCAAAATTGCCGAGCGCGGACGCTATCCAGCGATCGACCTGCTCAAATCGGTATCGCGCACCCTGCCCCGCTGCCTCAACGAGGATCAGAACGCGACCCGGCTCGCCGCGCGGCGCGTGCTGGGCACCTATACCGATATGGAAGAGATCGTCCGGCTCGGCGCCTACAAGGCCGGATCGAACCCGGAGGTCGATCGCGCCGTCGCGATCGCCCCGCAGATTGAGGCGATGCTGACCCAGAACAAGGGCGATCGCGGTCACGCCGATCAGGCCTTTGCCGATCTCAACGCACTGGTGGAGGAAGCGCATGCGCACGCCCTATGACGCCGCGCTTCGCGCGCTGGATCGCGACATGGATGCCCTTAAGGGGCTGATCGCCGACGCAACGATCCGGCTGCAGGAAATGCAGTCGCTGCACGAGGCGCTGGGCGCGAAGATCGTGCGCGAGCGCGAGCTGAGCGCGATGGACTGGCAGCTTTACGCCGAATCCTATCTCGAACGGGCGCGCGCCGAGCGCCGCCGCCTTGAGCAGTTGCGCCACGATGCCGAGGTCGAACTGACCATGCTGCGCCGCCAGGCTGCACAGCAATATGCGTCGATGAAGGCGATCGGCAACGCCGCCGACCAGTATAAGGCCGAAGCCGAACGCGTGGCGCAGACCGCCGAGCAGGCGATGCTCGACGACCTGACCGCGGCGCGCTTCGTCCGCCGCGCGCGCGAGATGCGCAGGAGCAGCCGATGATGACGATCCACACCCGCCCGCTCGGGTCGCCGGACACCGCCGCGACTGCCGCCGCGATCCACCGCAATGCCCTGAGCGCGTCGCAGAAGCGGCTGTGGCAGGCGGCAATGGGGACAGTCGGCCCGGACGCCGCCGCGAAGCTTCCGCAGAACCCCGACATGGAGAAGCTCGACCTCGATACGCTGCTCGAACTGTCAGGTCGCGCGACCCAGCCGCGTCCGATGGCGGCGGTGCTGCACAGCCCCGAATTTCGCGAGATCGACTTGCGCAGCCTTGAAGGAAACGAGGCGGCTCCGGTCGGCGGACTGACGCTCGATCCCGCACGGCTTGGTGCAAATGCGCGCCACGCGCCCGCACTCGAGCGCGCCGCCGAGCGCACCGGAATTCCCGCCACCGCACTCGCCGCGATCGTCAATGCCGAGGCGGCGAAGGACTCCGCCGGCCAGTGGAACACCTATTCCCGCAACAGCCGCTCGTCCGCTGCGGGCCTCGGTCAGTTCCTCAGTCGAACCTGGGAAGGCATGGCGGAGACGCGCGGCACCTGGCTCAACCAGACCGCACAGGCGAAGGGCTGGCTCGACCGGTCGGGGCAAGTGCGCTCCGCCGCGCGCGCCGAACTGCTTCAGCTACGCTACAATGCTACCGCGTCGATCGAAACGACCGCCGATTATGCGCGGGCCAATCTGAAGACGCTTGAGCGATCCGGCGTCTCGACCGGCGAGGATCCATCGGCCGTCGCGCGCACCGCCTATCTCGCGCATCATCTGGGGCCGGGCGACGCAATCAAGTATCTCAAGACCGGCCTCACCGACGAGCGCGCCGGCCTGTTGCTGCGCGCCCAGATCGGCGGCGGCAGCGCCAGCCAGGCGATCGCGCGCACCGGCGACGCCAGCGCCGCGCACCGCGCCTGGCTCGACAATTATGTCGGCAGCCGCGTGCGGCCGGAGCGCTTTGCTTAACCTGTAAGTAGGAACCCGGATGCCGACCGGCCCTCCTGCACTTCTCCTATATGAGTAGGGAATGCAGCTGGGATGAAAGGTCCTGCAATGTCCGTAAGCGCCGAACTCGTCGAACGCCTTGCCTTTGCCGGTTTCACCGACACCCAGCGCGCCGCGCTGACCAAATTCGGTCCGACGCTTGAGCGCGAGCTGCCCGGCATTCTCGACAAATTCTACGCCAATCTGCGCGGCTGGCCCCAGCTGGCGGCGATGTTCAAGGACAACGAGGCGATGCCGCGCGCCGCAAGCGCTCAGGCAGCACACTGGAAGATGCTGTTCAGCGGCCGGTTCGACGACGCCTATGTCGTGTCGGTCAAGAAGATCGGCCTGATGCACAGCAAGATCGGGCTCGACCCGCGCTGGTATATCGGCGGCTACACCTTCATCCTGCGTCACCTGTTCGACCTCGCCGCGCGCAGCAACGGCCGCTCGCTGAGCGGTGCGGGCGCGGCCCGCACCGCCGATCTGTGCAACGCGATCAACATGGCGGTGATGATCGACATGGATCTCGCCATCTCCTGCTACATTGACGAGAACAAGATCGCCTATGACCTGAAGCTCGCTGCGCTGGCCGAGGATTTCCAGGCGCAGGTCGCGGGTCTGGTCGACCAGCTGAGCGTCGCGTCGAACGAGCTGGAAGCGAGCGCCCAGTCGATGAGCCGCACCACCGGCGAGGCGAACAACCGCGCGCTGGCCGTCGCCGCCGCCGCCGAACAGGCGAGCGCCGGGGTGCAGACCGTCGCGTCTGCTGCCGAGCAGCTCTCGGCATCGATTCAGATGATCGCATCGCAGGTCATGGAGTCGAGCCAGACGACCCAGCGCGCCGTCACCGATGCGCAGCAGACTGACGCCACCGTCCGCGCGCTGGACGAAGCTGCCGAGCGGATCGGCACTGTGGTCGGCCTGATCGGCCAGATCGCTGGCAAGACCAATATGCTCGCGCTCAACGCCTCGATCGAAGCGGCGCGCGCGGGCGAAGCCGGCAAGGCATTCGAGGTCGTCGCCGCTGAGGTCAAGGCGCTCGCCAGCCAGACCGAGCGCATGACCGAAGATGTCGAGCATCAGGTGCGCGAGATTCAGGACGCGACTCGCCGCGCGGTTTCCGGGCTGGGCAGCATCACCGCAACGATCGGACAGGTCGCCGAAATCAGCAGCAACATCGCAAGTGCGGTTAACCAGCAGAATAGCGCGACCGCCGATATCAGCCGCAACATCCAGCAAACCGCGCAGGCGGCGCATGAGGTGTCCGCCAATATCGTCGGGGTCAGCCAGGCGTCGGAAGCCACTGGAACCGCGGCAAATCAGGTCTTTTCCTCGGCCTCCTCGCTCTCGGGTCAGGCCAGCACCCTCTCCGCCCAGGTCCACCGTTTTGTCAGTCAGGTGCGCGCCGCCTGAACGGATATGGTTACCGTAATTCTACTTATTGTGGAATTACGTATAGGAGTGGTTTACTCCTATTTACCGCAATCGGCGATCATTCCCCTGTAGCCGGAGCAAGCACTGCACTGGCGAAGACGATCGAGGGGACGATCATGTCGAACACCACTGCCGCGCTCGAAGTTGCTGTTGCCGCTGTCATCGAGAACATGGCCCCGGAGGGCCAGACGCAGACCAACCGCCAGCGCGTGTATGGCGAGCGGGCCTTTGCCCAGGTGCTCAAGCTGCTGGCACCGCGCATCCGCCACTTCATCCGCCAGTACGGCCTTGCTGGTCACTGGGACGATGCCGAGCAGTGCTGCGCGATCGGTGTTCACCGCGCGATCCAGGCCTATGACTCCGAGCGCGCCCAGTTCACGACCTTCGTCAACTGGCAGCTGCGCGGCGAGCTGCAGAGCCTGCGCTTCCGCGTCATGACCGACCAGCGCCCGTCGGCGAAGAAGGTCGAGGCGACCACCGTTTCGCTCCATGCGACCAGCATCGGCGCCGAAGGCGAAGCCAACACGCTGGAGAGCATGGTCGAGGACGAATACGCGCTTGAGCGTACCGAGGCGGCAGCCGGCGAGCATCTCGCGGTCAAGACCCGCGAAGCTTTGCTCGACGCCTATGTCGATCATCTGCGCGGCGTTGCGATGGAGCAGCTCAAGCGCCGTGCCCGCAACACCCGCTCGGTGCAGGTCCAGGACCCCCGCCTGCCCCGCTTCCGCGCCGGCGCGGCGGTCATCGACCCCGCCGAGATCGCCGAGCTGGAAGAGAAGCTGGACGCGCAGCGCCAGATCGTCGCGCGCCGCCTGTCCGACGACGCCGTCGACATTGAGCTGGAAAACGATCCGCAGGAGCGTGAGCGCCAGCGTCAGGTCGCCAAGCGCGCCGCCAAGACGATTGCCGATATCGCCGCCAACGATCCGCGCTTCGGCGGGATGTTCGAGCGCCCGGCCGCCAAACCGCGCCGCCGTTCGAGCGACGTCGTCGAGACCCCTTCGGTCAGCGTGCTGCCCGACCACAACGCACCGCACAACCGGCTGAGCCGAGTGATCGCGGTCGCCCCGACCCCGCTGCAGGAGGCTCCGGTCACCGAGCAGGACGAGCGCGACCTCGCGCTGGTCCCCGGCACCATCCGTTCGCGCTGAGCCGTAACCCGTGATCCGAGAGGCTATCATGACCGCTCAGGGCAGCAGCGACGGTCTTATGCCGTTCATTGATCCCGGCCTGGACGAACTGTCCCGGGAGTTTTGCTACCAGGCGCGCTATTGGCTCGACCATTCGGGCCATCTGGTGGCCGTGTGGGGCATCGGCGCCAACGGTAACTTCGGCGCAAGTTGGGACCGCTGGCTGAAGCGCCACGACATCGTTGCGCTGCGCAATGCCCGCACCTGCGAACGGCTCGCCCGACAGTTGCTCGAACGTGTCCGTCAGCGCTGGCCGGTGGGTATGGCACCCAAGAGCATCGGGCTGATCACCGACGGGACCGGTGTCGCCGTCGCCCCCGAGGACCCCTGGCCGCTCGCACCGGGCTGGCTCGACCGCCGCATTGCCCGTCCGGGCAGTCTGGTCGCGCTGCGGCGGTTCGATCCGGCCGGCAACTGGGCGCTGATCTCCCACCCGCCGCGCTCGGCATCCGCGCGCCTGGCAGGATAATCCATTTAATCCAAAAGACTTGGAAGCGTCTCGGAGCCCTGCTATCCTATACCCTTCGGGATATAGGAGGCTGGGGCCATGGATGCGCCCGTCAAGTTGATGGCGGCGACCAGTCCGGGAACGATTCCGGTCGATCCCTATCGCGGTTTCATCTTCCCCAACCATATCCGCGACTGTCGCCGCCGCGCTGGACATCAGAAGCTGATCGGCCTGTCCCACCGGCTGCCCGGCATCACATATATTCGCCTTTCCAAGATCGAGCGGGGCGAGGTGAGCGCGCGCGCGCATGAACTGATCGAGATCGCGGGGGTGCTGGGCGTCACGCCCGAAGCGTTGCTGGTCGATGTCGATGCCGAAGGCTTCGCGATCGAAGATTGGGCTTCGCCATTCGTCGACATGCCGATGCTGGATCTGGAGCGCGAGCGTTTTGCGGTCCTGCTTGCCGCCGCCGTGCGTCACTTGCGCTCGACCGATCGCGCACTGACGATTCAGGCGATCGCCGACCGGCACGGCATCGCGCCCGTCAATCTGTCGCGGATCGAGAACGCCCAGCGCAGTTTCGAGGACTGGAACGCGCCGACGCGTCAGGCGATCGCAACCCTGTTCGGCACCGCAAGCGAGGCCGCGTTGCGGGCGCGGATCGAGCGATTGCACCGCGCCGGCGATCTCGATTCCTGGCTGTCCTCGGTCAGCGACCCGGCAGAGCGAATGCGCCGAACGCGCGAGCGGATCGCAGCATTGCGCGCCGAATTGCGCGGCGACACCCTCGCCACGCCCGACCGCCCTGCCCCGCCCCAGCCGGCCTCGCTGCTCGACACCAGCACGTCGATCCCGGTGCGCGGTCTGGCCGGCGCGGACGGGTTGATCCTCGATCAGGAGACCGGCGAGCGCGTTCAGATACCACCGGGCTGCAGTCCGCAGGTCATCGCGCTGCGGCTGTGCCGCGCAACATTGGGCGCGGGCCTGCCTGGTCAGGCGATCCTGTTCGTTGATCCCGACCGCTATCCGGTCGCCGGCGGACTTGCCGCAGTGCGCGAGCCGGGGGGTTTTCGCATTCTCGCGGTCGCGGTCGGAATGGACGGCGGCCTCATCGGACACAGTCAGTTTCCGCAACGGTCCTTGCAACTCAATGACTTGACCCAGGATCAAGCCCATGCCGTCGTCGCCGCACGCTTTCTGTAGGCGGTTGTAACCCCATCCATAATGGGTAAGATTGCCGATCTGGGCCGCGCTGAGGCTGTAATGGGGGGAGTGTGACGCCGGGCGGTCTCTGGTTCCCAAGCGGGTCCTTGCGCAGCCGTGTGGCAGCGGGCTGTTTTGTCACGGCAACGCTGATTTGCATCGTCGGCATTCTGGGTTGGATCCTGAATGTGCCTCCTTTGCGTAGCCCGTTGCCCGGTTTCGCGGCCGCCTGGCCTCCTGCGCTGACCGCCAATCTGATCCTCGCCGGCACGCTGCTGGCGGTGAGCACCCCGGGAGGCGGCTGGATGCCCCCGGCGCGCGCCGGAACAATTGGCATCGCGGTCGCCCTTGTCGCGCTCGTACTGCTCGCCATGTCGCTGTTCACGACAAAGGGCGGCAGCCCGGTCTCCTCGATGCTGATCCTGTTGCTCGGGGTGACGACGGTCATCCTGTTCCGCAACGATCGCGAGGGTGCTCCCATCGCGGCGCTGGTCGCGGCGCTGGTGATCAGCTTCGCCCTGCTGATGCTCGCGGGCCAGATTCTGGCGACCGAAGTGCGCGGCGGGATGGTGCAGCCCTGGCACATCCCGATCCTGACCAATGTTGCCGAACTGATGGTCGGCGTCGGCCTGCTGCTCACCGCCACCGATCAGGCGCTGGCCGGCTATCGCGCCGGGAGTGAAGATGAATGGCCGATGCCGCTGCGCGCGGTCCCGGCACTCATGGTCGCGCCGGCGCTGGTGCTGGCGGTGGACCTGCTGCTGTTCAGCAACCGCGATTTTCCAGAGAGTACCGAGATCTGGGGCATGCTCGCCAACACGCTGATCGTCGGATCGGTGCTGCTATGGGCAATTGCGCGCCTCACCCGACAGCGCTCGACGCTGCGCATCTATGCCCAGACGCTCGATGCGCAGCCGATTGCGATGCTCGACCCGGAAGGGCGCATTGTCCACTGGTCGAAGGGCTGCGAGACCCTTTACGGCTTCCCGGCCGATGAGGCGGTTGGGCAGGTCAAGGAAGTTCTGCTCCGCAGCCGTGCCGTGGAAGGGGCGAAGATCGACGTCACGCCGGACCATGCCACCGGCGCATGGCTCCAGCGTCGGCTGGTCGAGACGACACGCGACGGGCGCGAGCTTCAGGTGCTGGAATATGAGCAGCAGGTCGAGGATCGCGCGCGCGGCAACGTCACCGTGCTGTCGGCCACCGACCTCACCCCGCTGTTGCGTGCGGAAAGCGCGACCGCCGAGAGCGATGTGCGGCTGTTGCTCGCGGCCGAAGCGCACAAGATCGGCATCTTCGAATGGAATGTAGCCACCGGAAAGCTGGCCTGGTTCGCCGATACCGAACCGCTGCTCGGCCTGCCTTCGGGAACGCTCGGCGACTATGACAGCTGGCAGCAGGCGATCCTGCCCGAGGATCGCGACCTGTTCGCCAAGCGGCTCGACGCTGCGACATGGGCGAAGGCAGACCAGATCAGCTTCTTCTATCGCCTGCGGTTGCCCGACGGCTCGGTGCGCGCGATCGAAGGCTCGGCACGTTGCTTCTATGGCGATGACGGACGCCTCGCGCGCACCGTGGGGGTCAATATCGACGTCACCGACCGGGTCCAGCAGACCGCCCAGCTCGCTGCCCGCGAAGCACAGATGCGGTCGATCCTGGAAACCGTGCCCAGCGCGATGCTGGTGATCGACATTCACGGCCGGATACTCACCTTCAGTCCGGCCGCCGAGCGGCTGTTCGGCCATGCCGCCAACGATGTGATCGGCTCCAACGTGTCGATCCTGATGAACGACGATTTGGGCCGCCGGCACGACGGCTTCCTCCACCGCTATCTGACCACCGGCGAGCGCAGGATTATCGGACGACCGCGCATCCTGACGGCGCTGCACGCCGATGGGAGCGAGTTTCCGATCGAGCTGCACGTCGGGGAAGCGGTATATGAGGATAATCGCGTCTTCACCGGATTCATCACCGATCTGTCCGAGCGGCTGCGTAGTGAGGAACGGCTGGAGCAGCTATCCAACGAACTGACACAGATCGGGCGGATCAACGCGATGGGCGAGCTTGCCGCCGCGCTGGCGCACGAAATCAACCAGCCGCTCGCCGCGATCGCCAACCATATCGCGACCGCCGAAGTGATCCTGGAAAGCGACGATGTTCCCGATCCGCTCTACGAACGCCTGCTCGCGCAATTACGCACGACACGCGAGCAGACCTTGCGTGCTGGCGAGATCATCCGGCGGTTGCGCGATTTCGTGTCGCGCCGCGATGTCGACCTGCGCGTCGAGCCAGTCGAAGCTGCAATTCGCGAAGCCAGCGCTTTGGTACTTGTGGGAACGCAGCGATTGGACGTATCGGTAGTCTATGATCTTGCACCAGAGGCGCAGTACATGTTCGCCGACAAGATCCAGATCCAACAGGTTCTGGTCAATCTGATGCGCAACGCGCTGGAGGCTCTGCGCGCGACCGCAGCAGACCAGCGCAGCATCCGCGTCGCGACCCGCAAACTCGACGGCGACCGCATCGAGTTCACGGTGTCCGACAATGGGCCAGGTCTGGCCAAACCGATCCTTGACCAGATGTTCCTGCCATTCAATTCCACCAAGGGGGAAGGCAGCATGGGTATCGGCCTGCTGATCTGTCGCAGGATCGTGGAAGCGCACGGAGGCACGATGTCAGCGCAGAATAACGATCAAGGCGGCGCAACCTTTCGGTTCACTTTGCCGGGTATCGATCGGACATTGGGGGAGGATTGATGCAGAGCGTATATATCGTCGACGATGACCAGGCAGTCCGCCAGTCCCTCCACGGCCTCCTGTCGGAACGACCTAATCTGGTCATTCGGGTATTCGCATCGGGCGATGCGTTTCTTGACAATATCGAAGCGAGCGATGGCGGCGTATTGCTGCTCGATTTTCAGATGCCGGGGCGCAACGGGATCGAGGTAATGCGCGAGCTGCAGGACCGCAGCGCCAAGTTCCTGACGATCATGCTGACCGGACAGGGCGACATCTCGCTCGCGGTCCAGGCGATGAAGGCCGGCGCGACCGACTTTCTCGAAAAGCCGTATGATCCTCACCACCTGCTCAACCTGCTCGATGAGGCGTTTGCGCGGTTCAGCGAGACGAGCGACATCGCGCAGCGGCGCGAACAGGCGCGCGAGCGGATCGCCCGCCTGTCCCCGCGTGAGCATGAGGTGCTGATGGGGTTGATCGAGGGGCGGCCGAACAAGGTGATCGCCCACCAGCTCGATCTGTCGCCGCGCACGGTGGAAATCTATCGTGCCAACATGATGGAAAAGCTGGACGTCAGCAGCCTGTCTGAGGCGTTGCGCCTGGCCTATGCTGCAGAGGTTGCTGCGCCGGTTTAGGCCGGCGCAGGTTCAGCTCACGCCGCCATCCGGCCTTCACCCAGTCCTTCGAGCAGCGAACGGTTGACCTCGATCAGCGGTTCGAGCGTTTCGCGGCCCTTCATCACCTCGCTGGCGTGGCGATTGACCCACAAAGCGATCGAAATGATCGACGCACGCAGCGCATCGGGCAGCCCGTTGCCCGGCGCGCCACAGGCACTGGCGAACGTGTCCCACATCTCGCGGTTCCAGTGCAGCACGTCCATCAGCTTGCCGCCGCCATAGCCCATATCGCGCGCCTCCATCAGCGCCGCAGTGACGTCCCGGATCAGGCGCTGTTCGGTCGTGCGGGGTGTTTCGACGAGCGTGCGGGCACGTTGATAGGCGCTAAGCGACATGCGGATTCCTCGTTCGCGTTTACCTCTATCTAGAAGCTTTGCCGCCACTTCGGTCGCGCCCGCAGCAATGCGTGCGGCAAATACGTAAAAGATGTCAGCCGCGTCCGCCGCCCCTGCCCCCGCCCTATAATCCACGGGAACATCAAACACGGCAGGGGACCGCCAACGTCATGATTAACGGCGTCGGATTCATCATCATCATGATCTGCGTCTTCGGCAGCTACATCATGGCCGGCGGCAAGATGGAGGTCATCCTTCATGCGCTGCCGCACGAGATGATGGCGATCGGCGGCGCTTCGATCGGTGCATTTCTGGTGGCTAACCAGATGTCGGTGGTCAAGGCTGCAGGCAAGGGTATCGGCAAGGCGTTCAAGGGCAGCCGTTGGAAGGACAGCGACTATCGCGACCTGCTGACGCTGATGTTCGGCCTGTTGTCGGCGTTCAAGAAGGGCGGCGCGACCGCGATCGAACCGCATCTGGATTCGCCCAAGGACAGCCCGATCTTCAGCCGCTTCCCGCGCCTGATCGCCGACCATCACCTGACCGAGTTCATCTGCGACTATCTGCGCATGATGACGGTGAATTTCGAGGATCCGCACCAGATCGCCGAAGCGATGGAAAACGACATCGAGGCGCACCACCATCACGAGATGCACCCGCAGCATGCGCTGCAGCAAATGGCTGACGGCCTGCCGGCGATCGGCATCGTCGCCGCAGTGCTGGGCGTCATCAAGACGATGGGTTCGATCGACCAGCCGGTCGAAATCCTGGGTGCGATGATCGGCGGCGCGCTGGTCGGCACCTTCCTCGGCGTGCTGCTGTCCTACTGCTTCGTCGGCCCGCTCGCCGCCAAGCTGGGCCAGGTGATCGAGGCCGACGGCAAGCCGTTCGTGATCGCCAAGACCGCCATCGTCGCGCACGCCCAGGGCATGCCGACCCAGGTGGCCGTCGAAATCGCCCGTCGCGCGACGCCTTCGGACAAGGCGCCGAGCTTCCAGCAACTTGAAACCGCGCTTGAGGAGGCAAAGAGTGACTTCGCAGCCCAACCAGCCTGAACTCGAT
>JBHYGP010000078.1:0-6029 GCA_051858935.1 Sphingomonas sp. | reverse complement strand
AGCCGCGAGGAGGGGAGCGAGAAATCGGCGATCGCGATCCGATCCTGCTGGCGGATCCGGCTCGAATGGCGCTGCATCGCGGCGACTGCGCGCTCGAACAGTTCGGGGCGGATGCCGCGCGGGGCGCTGGCAACGGCGCGGGGCGCGGCGGGAAGCGGCGTGGCAACCGGCGGCGCTGGAACCGGCACTGGCGCGGCGGGCAGGGCCGCCGTGGTCACGCTGCGCGCGGCGCAACCGGCGAGCAGGCCCGTGCCGGCAACCATGCCGGCGGTCTTCAGGAAGGCACGGCGCGAGGCCGCAGCATCGATCATATTGGTCATGCGTCCTCTGTGCCCCCACAAACTCCGCCTATCGGACAATGACTATAGCGCAGGTCGCGACCGATTCGTCCTAAGGGACTCCACAGTTGCGCGTCGGTTCGCCGCAGAGTCGGAGCGGTCTGTCGACAGCTGTCGCGAAGCGGGACGGGACAGGGTTCAGATCAACGCTTGGTTGCGGGGGCCAGGCATGCGCTCGAATCCATGACCCAATCGACCTCGTCGGTCGCAGGCACCTTGATCGATGCCTTGGGCGCGGGCTTCGGCGTGCCGGGCGTGTAGGTGATCCATGCCATGCTGTTGTCGAACCGGGCGATGCGCTGATTGTCCTTGCGCGCGGTATCGGCGTCGATCTCCGGTTGCTCGACGCGGAACCCGCGCACCATGCGGAGCGAATCGTCGCGCACGTCAAACGCGCGATAGTAATTGGAACCGAACATGCGCGTGTCGAAGCCCGCCTGTGTCGTCCAGTTGCCGGCGCGCGCGCCCTGTGGAACGCGCACTGTCGTTACGTGGCAGTCGAACGACGGCTCCTTGTAGAAGGGGACTTGCTGGTCCTGCTCGGTGGCGCGCACGCGCCGTTCGGGCGGGTTGAAGCCGCCGCCGGGCAGCGCCCGTGCGCGCTCGCCGTCGCCCCGATCGTCCCAGTCGGGTGCCCAGGTGCCGGAAATGGTGAGGATGCTGGCCGCTTCCTTGCTGTCATAGCGCCACTGGACCTTGTCGACGCTCTGCCACGTGTCGCCGACAATTTCCTGCCGAAAGATTTGCGTCAGCTGATCCGGGGCCAGGCCCGACATCTGCACCTGTTGCTGCAAGCCCTTGATCCCGCGCACGATCGATGTGGTGGTGACCCGCGCGGGCGCATCGAATCCGGGCCGCGCATCGATATCGACCAGTTGGATCTCGTCCGGGTGTCTGGCCGGCGACCAGGGCTGCGCCTCGATGCTGCTGCCCTGCGCGCTGAGCGGGAGGATCCAGCGATAGGGCAGCACCGGCGTGCTGGCGGGGAGCGCTGCTGCAGGCAAGGTGCCGTCCAGCCAATAGCTGGAATCGCCGATGCGGGCGCGGACCAGCACATGGTCGAACATCCGCGGACTGGGCAACCGGGTGTCGAGCCCGTCATCGCCGCCATTATTGTTGGCCAGCACCGCCTCCGCCGCGATCCCGAGCCGCGCAAGCAGGGCGAGCAGCATCGCGGTCTTGCCCTTGCAGTCGCCATAGCGGCGCTGCCAGGTTTCCTCGGCCGTGGCGGGGGTCAGATTGCCGCTGTCCAGCCCGACATAGATGTAGCGCACATCCTGTTGCACCAGCTTCAGCGCGGCGCGTGCGCGATCCATCGGATCGGCATGCGCGGCGGCGATGCGATCGGCTTCCCGCGCAAGTGCGGACCCGTCGGCGAGCTTCGCCGCCTTGGCATAAAGCGGGGCAAAGTGGCGCGAGATCGACTGCCAGTCGGCAAAGTCGCTATATTCGACGATCCGCTGCCACTGGTAGCGCAATGGCGCATCCTTCGGAGGTGTCAGCAATGCCGGGTTGTCGAACCTCAGTTCGACGCCGGTGTCGCCGATCTGCGCGGCGGCGCTAAGGTCCGGCGTGAGCTTGAGCGCCGGCTTCTGCCCTGCATCCCAGCTCAGCCCGAGCCGGAACCGGCCCGGAGCGGGGTTTGGTCCCAGCATCAACAGCCCGGCATCGCGCCCCGCCAGCGTCGGATCGCTGACCCGGGTGGTGAATGCGACCTCCAGCTCGTCCCCGACGCGCAGGTCGGCGACCTTGAGCACGGCGGTGAGGACGCCGTTGAGCATCATCGCCTCAAGCTGATCCTCGCGGCGCAGCACTTCGAACTTGGTGGTCTTGAGAACGTCGATCACCTGACCGTCGCGGTGCACCCGGACCATGTGCACGGTCGCCGCGCCATGCGCCGGGTTCCACGCGATCGACAGATTGCCAGCCTGAAGCGCATTGGGGTGCAGGATGCGGAAATGATAGCCAAGATGCTGGTCCAGCCCCTTGGCGTCGAGCCGCACCAGTACATCCTGACGCCGCACGAAAATCAGCCCGCCGGCATCCTCCGGGACTGCTATGGGCACAGAGGGAACGACCCAATCCGGTACGGGACCGCGCCCGACCCCGTCCGCCTGCGCCAGCGCGGGCACAGGCAGGACGATCGCTGCCAGCAGCAGCGGAACAACGAAACGACGCATGATATCCCCCCGATTTCACGTCATAATGTCGGTCTGCGCTCAGGATGCAATGCCGAACATCGTGCAGCGGGCGGGCCGGGTGGGCCGTTTTTCGCTTTGCGCGGACGAAAATGGCATGGCACCACCTTGTGCCACCCGCGTTAACCATAAATAATGGGTGCGGTCGCCCGCGTAACGATGGAGTGTTGGAATGGGGTCTGCGGCAGCGCGGACAATGCGGGCGGTGGCGGTCGGTCTAGCGCTATGCGTGGCGGTTCCGGCCGGAGCGCAGCAGGTGCAGGCCGATGGTGTCGAGGAGGTTCTGCTCCGCAACGGCCAATGGACCTGGATCGAGGACGCGGCCTTGCAGCCTGCGGGTGGCGCTTCGGGCGTGACCATCCTCATCAGCCTTCCCGGCCAGGTCGCCTATGTCTATCGCGACGGTATCCTGATCGCGGCATCGACCGTGTCGACCGGGAAGGCCGGCAAGCGCACTCCACCGGGCGAGTTCACCATTCTGCAAAAGCGGGTGCACCACCGCTCCAACCTCTACAGCAATGCCCCGATGCCGTTCATGCAGCGGCTGACCTGGGACGGGATCGCGCTCCATGCCGGGCAATTGCCGGGCTATCCGGCCTCGCATGGCTGTATCCGCTTCCCGCGCGAGTTCGCGCGGCGATTGTTCGAGATTACGGCGCTCGGCACTGCAGTTTCGGTGGTGAATTACGAAATCGTCGACCCCCGCGTCCGCCGCGGCGTGCCGCGCCTTCCGTCCGAGCAGATGGCGAAGCGCGCCGACCCGCCGTTCCTGCGCGCCGATCTCGCCGCGTTCCGCACCGGCGATTATGATGTGGTGACGTCGAGCAACGACGTGATCATCCCGGTATCGACCGGCAATCAGTCGGTCTCGCCCGAAGGCGTCGTCTTTGCGCCGATGGAGCCGGTGGTGCAGAAAACGCGCCGCAGGCGGTGAGCGGCTAGGCGCTTTCGGCAGGGCCGGTGTAGTTCACCGGCGCGACGCTCCACGCGAACGGCCGCAGTGGTCCGCCCAGCGCGGCGACGAGCGCGTCCTCGATCCGCCGCCGGCTCTCCGCCGCGATCGCCTTGCGACCGGGGAAATCATGCGGGTCGAACGGATCGAGATAATGGATGCGCAGCGGGAAGCTGCCCTTGCGGGACAGGATGCGGCGGGCGTTGTTGATCCCGCCTTCATCGCCGACCCAGCCGATCTCCTCAGCCACCGCGCCGTAATCGAGCAGCACGGGCTGGACCATCACGCCCGGCGGCGGGGGTTCGAGCACGCGCAGCATCGGCGTCTTGAACGGCAGCAGCGACTTGCCGTCGGTGGTAGTCCCCTCCGGGAACACGGTGATCGCCCAATTCTCCGCGAGTGCGTCGCGCAGCGCGTTGATCTGCTCGGCCACCCCCATGCGGTTCTCGCGCTTCACATAGACGGTGCGGTTGAGCCCGGCGAGCCAGCCGACCACCGGCGACGCGCCGATCTCCGCCTTGGCGACGAACGCGGTACCGCTCGCCCCGCCCGATGCGAGGATGTCGATCCACGACAGATGGTTCGAGACATAGAAGACGTCGCGGTGCAGCGGCGTACCCACAACCTCCACCCGTGCCCCGGCAATACGCCCGGCGCGGCGCAGGAACCAGCGCGGCCAAGGTGAGGGGAGGCGCAGCAGCCGCCACAGATAATGCATCGGTACATGGGTCAGCACCGCGAGCAGCAACAGCCCGACCCTGCGCCAGAAGCGGAAGCTCTCCGCCGGGGTCAGCTTGGTGGGCAGCCCAAGGGCGGCGTCGCGGCGCCGCGGGTCGACGCCGTCGTCCATCGCCTCAATTCTTGCGGTCGAGGGCGACGCCGTACAATTCCATGCGGTGATCGACCAGGCGGAAGCCCAGCCGCTCGGCGATCTGCTTTTGCAACAGTTCGAGCTCGGGATCGACGAACTCGATCACCTTGCCGGTTTCGACATCGATCAGATGGTCGTGATGCGCCTCGGGCGAGGGTTCGTAGCGCGCGCGGCCGTCGCCGAAATCGTGGCGGTCGAGGATGCCCGCCTCTTCGAACAGCCGCACCGTGCGATAGACGGTTGCGATCGAGATGCCCGGATCGATTGCCGATGCGCGGGCATAGACCTTCTCGACATCGGGATGGTCGTCCGCTTCGGACAGGACGCGCGCGATCACCTTGCGCTGTTCGGTAATGCGCAGGCCCTTTTCGTGGCACAGCGCTTCGAGATCGATCTTGCGGGTCATGGGGCTGATGTAGCGTCAACCGCCGCGCGGGAAAAGGGATGGCGGACAGCAAAACGCCGAACCGGGCCAAGGCCCGATCCGGCGCTGCGATTCTGGGGCTGTGCTATCAGCGCTTGCGACGCTTGGTGCCCAGGCCGATCTTCTTCGCCAGGGTGCGGCGCTGTTCGGCATAGTTCGGCGCGACCATCGGATAATCGGCGGGCAGGTTCCACTTGGCGCGATAATCGTCCGGGGTCATCTGATAATGGGTCATCAGGTGACGCTTGAGCATCTTCAGCTTCTTCCCGTCTTCAAGGCAGACAATATAGTCAGGCTTGATCGAAGAGCGGATCGAAACGGCAGGCTCCTGCTTCTTGACTTCAGGCTCTGGCTTCGCGCTACCCAAATTGGTGAGCGCGCCGTGAACGTTCGCAATAAGCAACGGAAGATCGGAAACCGCGACGCTATTATTGCTGACATGGGCCGCAACAATATCCGCGGTGAGCGTGATCAGCGTTTCCTGCATGTCATTCTGCGTGTCCATTTTCGTCCTTTCACATAAACGCGGCGGCGATAAGATTTACGGGCCGTCGATTGCCTATCACGCCGTCAAGCGTCTATTGCAAGTCGTTCTGTCTGATTTTGGGTGGGTTCAGTCGAACATTTTTGAAAATGTGTGCGCGTCGAATATCTTATCGCCACTTCCGCGATAGTAACCGCGACGTTCACCAATCTTCCGAAATCCTTCATTGCGGTACAGCGCAACCGCATCATTGTTCGCGCGCACTTCCAGATGCATCATTGTCGCGCCGCGACTCCGCGCATCGGCGATTGCCGACCGCAACAATGCGCGCCCAATTCCGCGCCGCCGCCTTTTGGGATGGATCGCCAGCAAGAGCAGCTCGGATTCGTCGAGCACCGCGCGGGCGAGCGCGAAGCCGACCGGCTCACCGTCGATCCAGGCGAGCGTGAACCACACGCCCGGCAGCGCCAGCATCCCCAGGCATTGGCTGGGGGTCCATGCTTCGCCGAATCGGGGATCGAATGCCTCGGTCATGATCGCGTTCACGGCGCGCAAGTCGGCCGGAGTCCCGCGAACAATCTCGATGGGCAAAGGCGCAGTGCTCATGCCGCGATCGGTTTGGCATCCGGCGCGCGGCCATAGATCGGGCGCGGCGGCAGCGCGGTCAGGGCGGGGGGGAGCCGCCGCGCGTCGGCTGCGCGGGGCAATGCTTCGCGCAGGTCGAGGCTGGGGTCGAGTCCGGCGAGGTGTCGCACGCCATTG
>JBHYGP010000077.1:0-6043 GCA_051858935.1 Sphingomonas sp. | reverse complement strand
GGGGAGGTGGCGCCGAAGGCGACGGAGGGGGAGGACGGCTGTGTCCTCTCCGCTCTTGCCGCAGTGCTTCCGCCCCCTCCGTCAGCTACGCTGACACCTCCCCCTGGCGGGGGAGGATTGCGACGGCTGACGACTGAATGTCGATTGAACCTAGCGGCTCGCCTTCCACGCCGCTTCGACCATCAGCCGGGCGGCCTCGGTGCGCTTGCGCGCCAGTGCGAGGTCGCTCAGATTGGCGCGCGCCGCATCCCCGGTGAAACGGGCCGACGTGCGGGCGGCGAGTGCGAGGCGGGCCGGGGTGAGCGCAGCGCCGGCGCGGCCGGAGCGGAGCAGCGCGCGGGCGAAGGGTTCGGCGACATCCAATAGCTGCGGGCTGTCCACGCCGTAGATGCGGGCTGCGGCGGCGATTCGCTCGGCGAACAGCCGCGCGCCTTCGTCCTTGCCCTGCATCGTCAAATTGGCGGCGAGCGCGCGCAGCGCTTCGGTGCGGTACTCGCCCTCCCACGGGATCATGTCGTTGCCTTCGATCTTCGCCAGCAGCAGGCGACGGATCGGTTCGGCGTCGCCCGCGCGGTTCTGCCGTTCGAGCAGGTGCGCGAGCCGGGCGCGGGCATAGACATTGGGGTCGTCGAATGCGGCGGCGATGTTCATCTTGTCGTCGCTGTCGCCGAGCGCCAGCGCCTCGCGCGCATGCGCCTCCGCATCGGCGAGCGCGCCCGATGCCTCGAGCGCGTCGGCGCGGGCGAGGAGGTAGAACATGCGGCGCCATGCATTGACGTCCTTGGCCTTGCGCACGCGGGCGATGCCATCGGCGGTGAAGGTCAGTGCGTCGGCGATCAGGCCGCGGGCAAGCAGGGTACGGGTGACCCCCGCGAACGCCTCACGCGAATCATCGCCCTCGAAATTGTCGTAGCGCAGCGAGAGCGCCCAGATGCGGCGGTAGAGCAGCTCGGCCTCCGCCATCCGGTTCTGTGCCTCAACCGCGCCGGCGAGTTCGATGACATAGCCGAGCGCGCCGTTGGACTCCGGCCCCCAGCGTTTCTCCGCGCTGGCGAGCAGGCTGATCAGGATCGGCTCGGCGCGGGCGGGGTCGCCGGTCTCGACATAGAGGTTGGCGAGGATCGATCCGGCATTTTGCAGCGCGAGGTCGTCGAATTTGAGCAGGCGGCGATAGACCGGCCACACGCGCTCATAGATGGCAATGGTGGCGGCGTTGCCGCTGCCGGTCTGGCCCGCGACCTCGACCAGCCGGTCGGCGGCGCGGCGGGAGAGCGGCGCGCCGGGGGTGTCGCCCACTGCCTGTTGCACCGCACGGACCCCGGCATCGACCTCTCCCATCGCGAACATCAATGCGAGTTCGGCATCGGCGGGCGGCGTGCCGGGCTTGCGCGCCTTGGCATAGGCGGCGCGGGCTCCGGCAAAGTCTCCGGCGGTGCGCAGGATCACCCCCTGCACGCGGTAGAGGTCGCGCAACGGGTCGGGCGCGCGGGCGGCGGGGCGGTCGAAGGCGGCGATGGCGAAGGCGACGAGGCGGGCGGCGCGGGGCTTGTCCTGCCCACCCCAATTCTGAACGCTGACCGCACGCCCCGCCATGTCCTTGGCGAAGGCCGCTTCGAACGCGGGATCGGATGCGGCGAGGAACGGGGCGATAAAGGCGCGGGCGCGGGCCTCTTCGCCCGCGAGGACAAGGCCATAAGTCATGTAGAACAGGTCGTCGACATCGTCGGGTTTGACCGCGCCGCTCTCCCCGGTGCTCTCCGCCGCGCGCAGCAAATTATAGGCGCTGGTGCGCCACGCCCAACCCGAAAAGGTCGCGAAGTCGCGTGCCTTCATCGCCGCGCTGCGCGCTTCGAGCCAGCGCGAATAGACGTCGAATTGGGTCATGCCTTGCAGCTGGGCGACATCGCTCGCCGGGCCTGCGAGCGCGAGCGCCTCCCGGATCAGCGGCGCGGCGTCGGCGCGACGGCCCGCGATAAGGTGTTCGGCGGCCCGGATCAGCAGGCTGTCGGCGCGGGTCTGAACCTCGGGCTGGAGCGCGGGGAGTTGGGCCGCAGACGGGGCAAAGGCGTCCTGCGCCAATGCGGGCGTGGCAAGAAGCAGGCCCAGGGCCAGGACGGTGTTACGCATACGATCCTCCCGCGCGGCGTTGTGACAGCGGGGGACGGAGGCGGCAACGGTCGAAATCGGGCGGTGCCGAGACGTTAGCGGGGGAAGCTGCGGCCGGGCCGCCTCCAACGTCACGCAACCGTCATCATTTCGCCACCGTATTGAAACCCAAATCGCGCGGGACTGACACGCACCGCGCCTAAGCGCCCCCTCGACTCATCTCGGGGGACATAATGAAATCGATTCTCACTTCGCTCGCCGGCGCCAGCCTCGCCACCCTCGCGCTCGCGACCGCCGCGCCGGCGGTGGCGCAGACCGAAGACGCACCGGCCGACGAAAATATCGAGACCGCACAGGAAATCGTGGTCAAGGGCACCATCGCCTATCGCAACCGCAGCGAGGGTGCCGAGCCCGAGCTGGTCTATGATCAGGACTTCTTCCAGCGCTTCGAACCGCTGACCGCCGGCGACGCGCTCAAGCGCGTCCCGAGCGTCACCTTCCTCTCCGATGTGATCGAGAGCGACGGCGCGCGGCTGCGCGGCCTCGACCCCGGCTATACCCAGATCCTGATCAACGGTGAAAAGGTGCCCGGCACCAATGCCGACCGCAGCTTCTTCCTCGACCGCATCCCGGCCGAGCTGGTCAAGCAGGTCGAGATCGTCCGCTCCTCCTCTGCCCGCCGTACCGGCGACGCGGTCGCGGGCACGCTCAACATCGTGCTGCGTGATGGCTATCAGCTCGACGGCGGCTATATCCGCGGCGGCGCGCTCTATTTCGACGACGGCAAGGTCAAGCCGAGCATCGGCGCGGTGTTCGGAACGGAAGTCGGCCCGGGCCGCCTGCTGGTCGGCGCAAACCTTCAGGGCCGCTACAACCCCAAGAAGAAGTTCAGCCTGCGCTACGGCGACTCGCCCGAGAATGATCCCAACTACGCGACCAACGAGTTCGACAATCGCGAAGACCAGTCGGACGTCCGCAACGGCACCGACTATGCGCTCAACGTCAGCTACTCGATCGACACCGAAACCACCGATTTCGAACTGTCGGGCTTCTGGGTCCATACCGACCGCCTCGAGGACGAACGCTCGTTCGAGTACAGCACCCCAACCGGTTCGGCTGGCTCGATCCGTAACGGCGCGGGCGGCAACCTGCTGGTCGACAATGCGAACATCAACAACATCCTCCAGTACAACTACAGCCTCGCCGCCAAGCTGAGCCACGAATGGGCGGCGGGCGAGACCAAGCTGAAGGGCGGCTTCGCCAAGTTCATCGACAATCAGTGGGAAACCGAAAACGAGCTCGAGTTCGACCGTTCGGCCCCACGCTTCACCGGCGACCGCTTCGACACGCGCATCGTCGACAAGGAGCTGTCGTTCGGGCTGGAGCACAAGGTGCCGGCCGGCGAGGGCATAGATGTCGTGTTCGGCGGCTTCTATCAGGACAAGGACCGCGACACCCGCATCGTCGAAGCCGCGCGCCAGCGCTTCAACCTGCCGACTTCGCTGCATACGGGTTACAGCCAGTTCGACGGCAGCCCGGAAAGCTTCGTCGGTGAGTTCACCGGCTTCGCCCCGGTCCTCGGCGGCCTCAGTACGATCGAGGAGCAGCGCAAGGACCTGTTCGCGCTGGTCGAGGGCAAGTCGGGCGCGATCAAGTGGGAAGTCGGCGTCCGTTGGGAAAACACCAATGTCGCGATCCGCGACCTGACCCCGGGCGGGGCCAGCATCGACACCGATTACGACCACATCCTGCCCAGCGCATCGGCCAAGATTCAGCTGGGCGATGGCCGCGTCACGATCTCGGGCGCGCGCACCGTGCGCCGTCCGCGCTTCGACGACGCGTCGCCGGTCCTGCTTGAGGAAGAACTGGGCGACAACGACTTCCTCGGCAATCCGCTGCTCAAGCCGGAATCGGCCTGGGGCGCGGATCTCGGCTATGAGCATCGCCTCGGCCGCACCGGCGTGATCGGCGTCAATGTCTTCTACCGCCGCATCAGCGACCTGATCGAGCTGGCCAACACCGGCGTCCCCGGTGCTGCCGACGACCCCACCGGCGACCGCACCTGGGTCTATCAGCCGCGCAACACCGGCGATGGCTCGGTCTATGGCGTCGAGTTCGACGTTTCGACCAGCCTGTCGTTCCTTGGCCTGTCCGACACCGGCATCTTCGGCAATTTGTCGCTGCTCGAAAGCGACATCACCGACGAACTGGGCGAGCGCCGCTTCAACGGCCAGTCGAACATCGTCTATAATTTCGGCTTCATCCAGGACATCCCCAGCTTCGGCGCGGCGTTTGGCGCGACCTATCGCAAGCAGGGCGCGGCCTATGACCGCTTCGTCGCCGAGGAAGTGCGCACCACCTATGGCGCGGACCTCGAAGTCTTCGTCGAAAAGCGCTTCGGCAAGAACTTCACGATCCGCGCGGTCGGATCGAACCTGCTCGACAGCGCCAAGGCCGAGGTGTTTAACAAGTTCGACACCACCCAGGACCAGGTCGACCGCAACTTCGACGAATATGAACTGGAGCGCGAGACCGCTGGCCCGGTCTTCCAGGTCATGGCACGTCTGGCGTTCTGATGATCAAGCACCTCACCCTTGCCCTGCTGCCGCTTCTGGCAGCTGGCTGTGCGACCACCGGGGCGGATGTCCCGGTGGTTCCCACCACCCCCGCCGCCAGCGTTCAGGCGCGCGGCCAGACCGACGCGGTCGGCACTGCCAATGCCGACGCGGCGGACGATCCCGCGATCTGGCGCAATCCGGCTAACCCCGCCGCCAGCCTGATCGTCGGAACGGACAAGAAGGCCGGGCTGCATGTCTATGACCTGTCCGGCAAGGACCGGTTCTTCATCGATGCGGGCCAGGTCAATAACGTCGATCTCAAGGACATGGGGCCGCTCGGCATCATCGTTGCGGCCAGCGACCGCAACGACCGCAAGAATGCCAAGCTCGCGCTGTTCCGCCTCGACACCGCGGCGGTGAAGCTGATCCCGCTCGGCACGATCCCGGTCGGGCCCGGCGAAGCCTATGGCCTGTGCCTGATGGCCAGCGGCGGCACGCTGCACGCGTTCAACGTCATCAAGGACGGCACGATCCGTCAGGTCGCGCTCGACCTGTCCGGTGCCGCGCCCAAGGGCACGATCGTCCGCACGATGAAGCTCGCCACCCAGTCCGAAGGCTGCGTCGCCGACGACCGCACCCAGCGCCTCTATGTCGGTGAGGAAAATGTCGGCCTGTGGCGCTTCGACGCCCGCGCCGACGGCCCCGTCGCCGGCACGCTGATCGCCCCTGCCGATGGGCAGAAACTGGTCGTGGATGTCGAGGGCGTCACCCTCGCCCCCGAAGGCACCGGCAATGGCGGATACCTGATCGTCTCCAGCCAGGGCGACCACGCGTACAGCGTGTATCGCCTTTCCGACGATTCCTATGTCGGTCGCTTTCGTATCGCCGCGGGCAGCACTTACGGCGCCACGGAAGAGACCGACGGGATCGATTTCGCCCCGGGCGATTTCGGTCCCACCTATCCCGGCGGGCTCTTTGTGGCCCAGGACGGCTACAACCCGCCCCACGCCCAGAATTTCAAATATGTCGCCTGGGCGGACATCAAGGCGGCACTGGGAATCGAGTGATCCGACAAGGCGGGCGGCGCGCCAGAGGTGCGCCGTCCTTCTTCCATGACTTGACTGAAAGCGCCCCGAAATTTGCAATGTGCCGATGAACAGGCCATTGAAAACAAATCAAAAGGGGACGTGATCGATGCGGTCAACAGCGGTTTGTGCAGCGTTGCTGGTCGCCGGGTGCGGCGGTGGCGGTAGTGGTGGCGGCGGCACGGTCACGCCCCCCACCAACCGTGCGCCCAGCTTCACCTCCGCGGCGACCGCGTCGATCGTGGAAAACGCCACCACGGCGTTGACCGCTGCAGCAACCGATCCCGACGCCAA
>JBHYGP010000076.1:0-6066 GCA_051858935.1 Sphingomonas sp. | reverse complement strand
TCTGGCTCGCCGTCGCGATCGCCGTAGTGACGTTCGTTCTGGCTCCGATCGAAGGTACGGTCATAGGCCTTGCTTCTCATCCCCTTGGGTTCGGGGAGATCAGCAAGAGCCGTGCCAGATTTGTTTGGAAGGCGGCACCGCGTCAGCGATGCCTAGTCACCCATACCCACCGGCAATTGCCGACCGGTAGGACGGCAAATCATTGCCGGTCAGTGCCGTCAGCCGCCGCCGCACATTGGCGGCCATCAGGTTGACATAGATGCGGCAGCTTTCGTTGAGCCGATGCGCTTCCTCGGCGAGCGCCTTGAGTTCGCCGGCCAGCGCGGGACTGTCGTCGTTGGCGGCCCCCACCGCCTCGATCCCGATCAATTTGTCGCGCGTCGCACGCTCGAGCGCGGCGACGTCGTTCGCCTTCAGCGCGGCGATCTCGGCGTGGAGCGCCTCAATCACGCGGATCAAGGCGTCATGCCGCGTCATTCGGGTTCCACTGGAGCTTGAGTGCGAGCAGCCGGTCGGCGATGGTGGAGGGGACCAGCGGGAAATTGCCATCGGCAATCGCCTTCTTGATCCGCGCGACGCGTTCGGCATCGACCGGGGCGCTGGCCGCAGCTGATTGGGTCAGCGATGCGGCGGCGCTTGTTGTAGCAGCCTGCGTTGCACCCTCCACCGACCGCACGGGGGCGGCGGCAGCCACCGGCGTGAGCCGGGGGGCGAGTGATGCAGGCTTAAAGCCGACTGGATCCACCATGTCTGCGACCCTTTTTCTGCGGACATACGCGAAAACGACGCTTTGACGGGGAGCTTTAGGAAAAAATGCACGGGCGGCGATTTTTTCTGCCGCGAGCCGGGAAAGAACAATCCTCCCCCGCAAGGGGGAGGTGGCGCCGAAGGCGACGGAGGGGGAGGAAGCACACCGGTTAGAAGTTTGGGGGCAAGAGGCTCAAAGACGAAGCCGTCCTCCCCCTCCGTCACGCTGCGCGTGCCACCTCCCCCTGGCGGGGGAGGATTAGCTGGTTCAGTCGCCGAAACCGGGCAGTTTCGCTCGGCCTGGGCCAAGCGCAATTGCGGCGACCGGCGGGCGTTTGTCGTCGGTCTTGACCAGCACGCGGCCACCGACTGCGGCGTCGGCCATCGCCAGCCCCTCGCGCGTGATCGAGAAGCCGGCCGCGCCTGCCTCCAGCATCACCGGATCGCCGCGGCGGATCACCAGTTCGGGCTTCGCCGCGACCGGCGCGGGCGCGGCGGCGACACTCGTCGGTGCGGCCTTGGGCAGCGCGTTGATCGCGACGAAGACGCGCCATTGCTGTGGCCCCTGACAGCGGATCACGACTGCATCCTCCGCGGCTGAGCGCCAGCTGAGCTGCGGCGCATCGCACGGGCTGAGCTTGAGGCGCTTGTCCACGGCGGCACGCGCGCCGCCCTCGGCCCCGATCGGGGCTCCGGCAAAGCGTTCGACCAGTTGGTCGAGCGCCTCGGTCGATTGAAAGGCCCCGGTCGGGCCGGACAGGGCGATCAGGAGTGCGATCATTTCGGATCTCCAGCTGGGATTTCGGGATCGCCGGCAAAGCCGACGGAGAGCGTCACCGCGCGGCGATGGCCGGGCGCGACGCGAAGGATGAGACGATCGGGCGAGACCGCGCCCTGCGCGACGAGAGCCGCAGCGACGGCGCGGGCGCGATCGGCGGCGAGGATGGCGGCGCTGCCGGTGCGTGGATCGACATCGCCTGTCGGCGCGGTCGATCCGGTGATGGTGAGGATTGTGCGGCGGTCGCGGGCGACATCACGCGCCCAGGCGATCGTCGCGGCAAGGTCGGCCTCCGCGCTACCGGGAGCATAGCCCTCGACCCGCGCACGCGCGACCGCCATCGGGTCGATCGGCGCGGGCGCTTCGACCCCGAACCCGCTGCGCAGCCCGGCGAGCAGGCCCGCGCGATCGGTCTCACGATGCGCCTGGAGCAGGACGAAGAAGCCGACCAGCAGCAATGCGAGATCGGCGAGCGTGATCAGCCACACCGAGCGGGCGGGGGCGATGTCGTCCCAGCTATCCGGGGTCAGCACCGCGCTCATGCCGCCAGCTCGCGGTTGCGGGCACGTTCGAGGGTGGCGAGGCGGGCCAGTGGCGCTGCGAGCCGCAGTCGTTCGGTCGCCTCGACCCGCGCGAGCCGCTTCAGCCGCGCGACGATCGGCATCGCGACCAGATTGGCGAGCAGCGCGCCATAGAGCGTCGCGAGCAGCGCCACCGCCATCGCGGCGCCGATGCGGTCGGGGTTGTCCATCGCCGCGAACATGCGGACGAGGCCCAGGATCGTGCCGATCAGCCCCATGGCCGGGGCGGCCTCGGCAACGCCGCTCCACAGCTCGATCACCGCGCGGTGCCGTTCGACACGCGATGCCGCGCGGTCACGGACGATGGCGTCAATCTCGGAAGGGCTCGCGCCATCGACTGCCGCCGCCACCGCCGCTGCCATGTCTGGATCCTCGATCACCGAGCGGTCGAGCGCGATCAGCCCGTGGCGGCGCGCAATCTTTTCCAGCGACCCGGCCTGCGCGATCAGCGGCGCGGCGTCGAACGGGCGGCGCAGCAGCGTCTTGAGCGCAACCAGCCCACGCCTGACATCCGCCAGCCGATGACGCAGCAGCACGCTCGCCGCGGTCCCGCCCAGCACGATGGCGAGCGCCAGCGGGTCGAGCAGCACGGATGCGTCGAGCGGAGCCAGCGCGGCGAGATCGGCGGATGCGGCACTATTCATGCGCGACGTCTTTGCAAGCGCCGGGCCAAATCGCGTGTCGTGATGGAAAGCCCCGCGAGCGCCCCCACAACCGGCAAAAGCGGCAATTCCGCTGCCGCGCCCCGGCAAATCCTTGCCGCCCGCACCGGCCAAAGCGGCAATCGCGGCGATTTCGGCCCGTCGCCCGCAAACTGGCACGCCCATTGCTAGGAACCGTCCGAACATTGGCATGAGGACCGTCAATATGGGCAGCAACAGTCTCTTCGGGGTGCACGGCGCGGCGCTTCAGGTGCGTTCGCAGCGCATGGGCGTGCTCGCGTCGAACATCGCGAACGCCTCGACCCCCGGCTTCAAGGCGAAGGACATCGACTTTCGCGAGGCGCTGAACGCGATCGAAACGCCGGGCATGGCCGGGGCCGATCCGATCGGCGGCGCGACCAAGTACCGCGTGCCGCTCCAGCCCAGCCTCGACGGCAACACCGTCGAGCTGGCCACCGAACAGACCGCCTTTGCCGAGAATGCCGTCGCCTATCAGACGACGCTCGCCTTTCTCAACGGCCGCATCGACACGCTCAAGCGCGCGCTGAAGGGAGAATAAGCCATGTCCGACCAGCCGCTTTCCATCTTCCAGGTCGCGGGTCGCGCCATGTCGGCGCAGCTCGTGCGGATGAACACTACCGCGTCGAACCTCGCCAATGTCGGCCAGGTCGCGTCCAATCCGGGCGAAGCCTATCGCACGATGAAACCGGTGTTCCGCACCCATTTCGATGCGGCGAGCGGCATGGCGACGGTCGATGTCGAAAGCGTCGTCGCGGCGGGCGAGGCGCCCACCAAGCGCTACGACCCCGGCAACCCGATGGCCGACAAGGACGGCAATATCTGGGAAAGCGCGGTCGATGAGACGCGCGAGCTGGTCGACATGATGGAGACCGCCCGCACCTATCAGAACAATGTCGAGGTGATGCAGACGGCAAAGACGCTGATCACCCAGACGCTCAACCTGGGACGCAGCTGATGACCGCTTTTGACACGACGCTGAGCAACCTTGGCATCGGTCGCACCGGCACGACGACGCAGGCGGATACCAATTCGCTGGGATCGTCGGCGATGGACCAGTCCGACTTCCTGACGCTGATGACCGCGCAGATGAAGAACCAGGACCCGTTCGAGCCGGTCGACAACACCCAGATGGTCGCCCAGATGGCGCAATTCTCGTCGCTCGCGGGGATCAGCGAGATGAACACGACGCTGCAGGCGATCGCCGCCAAGCTCAACGCCACCTCGACCACCGATCTGGTGTCGTGGGTCGGCCGCACCGTGCTGACGGCGGGCGATGTCGCCTATCCGCGCACCGACGGCTCGCTCGGCGGGATGATCGAGCTGGGTGCCGCCGCGGCCGAGGTCAATGTCGTGATCGAGGGGCCGAACGGCGAAATCCTCAAGAGCGTCTCGCTCGGCGCAGCGCCAGCGGGCCGCACCGAATTTGAATGGGATGGCACCACCGACACCGGCGAACCGGCCGGCGATGGTCCCTTCACCATCCGCGTCGCCGCGCGCGACGCCAATGGCGCTGCCGTTACCGCCCAACCGCTCGTCTGGGCGCCCGTGACAGCGGTCGCGATGGGCAGCGACGGCAACCCGGTCCTTACCCTGCCTGGCATCGGCCAGGTGTCCACCACCGCAATTCGCCAGATCGGCTGAGTCCAAACAGGAGCCTAATCGATGTCCTTCTACACCTCGCTCTCGGGTCTTCAGGCGGCGCAGACCGACATGTCGACCATTTCGCACAACCTGTCGAACGTCTCGACCAACGGCTTCAAGAAGAGCCGCACCGAGTTTGCCGACGTCATCGCGTCGAGCGTGTCGCTCAACCCGAACCAGATGATCGGGTCGGGCACCGTGGTGAAGGCGATCCGCCAGCAATTCGGCCAGGGCGGGATGCAGCAATCGGCATCGAGCCTCGACATCGCGATCGCCGGCGACGGCTTCTTCGCGGTCAAGCCGAGCCTCGACGCCGCCGGGGTCAACTTCACCCGCAATGGCAGCTTCCTGGTCGACAGCGACCGTTACGTCACCGACTCGCAGGGCGGCTATCTTCAGGTCTATCCGGTCGACGGGTCGGGCGCGGTGGTCGCGACCGGCCTTGGCTCGACCGTGAACCTGCGCCTGCCGCAGACCAGCGGCGTGCCGGAGGCGACCGAGAATGTCGCGCTGTCGCTCAACCTGTCGGCCTATTCGGCAGTGCCGTCGGAAGCGTCGCGGTTCAGCGAGGACACCCCCTATGCGTTCGACCGCTTCGATCCGGGCACCTACAACAACTCGACCCAGACGACGATCTATGACGCCAGCGGCAATCCGCTGACCATGACCAATTATTTCGTGCGCGAGACGACCGACGCACCGAGCACCTGGTCGGTGTACAGCTTTGTCGGCGACCGCCAGCTGGGGACCGATGCGGCGAACCCGCAGCCGGTGACGCTGACCTTCGATTCGAGCGGCGCGCTCACCGACCCGACCGCGCCGACCCAGTTCGCGCCGTTCACGGTCGGGTCGAGCACCACCGAGCAGAGCATCGCGCTCGATTTCGGCAACGCCACGACCCAGCTCGGCGCACCGTTCAGCATCGATGGCCGCAGCCAGGATGGCAAGGCCGTGGGCCAGCTCGACGGCGTGACCGTGGGTGAGGACGGCATCGTCCGTGCCAGCTTCTCCAACGGCGACAGCCTGGCGCTGGGCAAGATGGCGCTCGCCAATTTCTCCAACCCGTCGGGGCTGCGTCAGCTGGGCAATTCGACCTGGGCCGCGACCGGCCTGTCGGGCGAACCGCGCCTCGGCGAACCGGGCGTCAACGGATTTGGCGGGTTGATGTCCGGCGCGGTCGAACGCTCGAACGTCGATATTACTGAGGAACTGGTCGGCCTGATCGCGGCACAGCGCAACTTCCAGGCGAATGCCAAGGCGCTCGATACCGCGAGCCAGATCTCGCAGACCATCTTCAACATCCGCAGCTGATTTCAGCGTTTTAGGAGGCATTCGCGATGGATAGACTCGTCTATACCGCCCTGTCCGGCCTTAAGGGTCAGATGCAGGCGCAGGCGACGATCGCGAACAACATCGCGAACGCCTCCACGGTCGGATACCGCGCCGACCGCATCAATTTCGAACGCCTGCTGGTGCAGGGCGACGGCCATGACAGCCGCCAGCCCAGCGTCGAGACGGTGGTCGACATGGACCGCCGCGCGGGCGCGATCACCCAGACCGGCCGCGGGCTGGACGTCGCGATCACCGGCGAAGGCTGGCTCGCGGTCCAGGCCGCCGATGGCAGCGAAGCATATAC
>JBHYGP010000075.1:4849-6164 GCA_051858935.1 Sphingomonas sp. | reverse complement strand
AGCATCGGCACGACCACGTCCCAGTTGGTTGAGCGCTGGCGCAGCAGGATGTCGGCTTCTGAAAAGGCTTCGGTATAGCGCCCCGTGGCGAGGCGGTTCTCGAACAGCCAGGCATGGGTGAACAGATCGCGCAGCGAAAACTTCGCGGCCGTGGTGAACAGCGCGTCGGCGCGCGCATCCTGTTTTTCGAATGCCGCGAACAGGCCAAGCGTGCGCAGCGCGACCGGGTTGTATGATTCCGCCCGCACGGCACGGCGACTAAGATCGCTCAGCGCCGCCGCATCCTCGCGCTTGGCCCGCATCAGCTGATACTCAATCTTGGCCTTCAGCGCTTCGGGATTGCCCGGCGCGACCGCCAGCGCCGCGTCGGGCTGGACCCGCGCCAGCACGAAGCCGACCCGCGACTGGAACAGCAGGACGACGAAAACCAGCGCGATCACGATCGCCGCGATCCGTACCGGCCAGCTGCCGGTGGGCAGCCGCACCGGGTCGGTCCCAAACACCTTCATCGCGCGTTCCTTCAGCCGCGCAGGATCCGGCTGGCGAGCGTCGAACCCTGGCGCTTGCCGCGCTCACCATATTCATAGCTGTAGGCGTAGCTGTAGCCCGACGTTTTGGCGTCGAACTTGGTGAGCACCGCGCCGATGATATGCGCGTTCACATCGGCCAGGCGGCGCAGCGAGACGCGGACGACCTTGGTCCGGGTCTGCTTCGACGCGATCACGAACACGGTCGCTTCGGCATAGTTGGCGATCAGCGGCGCATCGGCGAGGCCGAGGACGGGCGGGCCGTCGATCACGATATGGTCGAAGGTCTTGAGCAGCGTTTCGAACGCCAGCGGCAGGTTGGGGCCGGCAAGCAGCTCCGCCGGGTTGGGCGGGATCGGACCCGCGGTCATCACCGACATCTTCTCGTGCGGACCCGGCTGGACGAAGCGATGGATATCGTCGGCACCGGCGAGCACGTTGGTCAGACCGCCGCTGTTGGTCAGCTTGAGCATATGGTGGACCGACGGATCGCGCATATCGGCGTCAATCAGCAGCACTTTCTTGCCCAGCTGGGCGAAGTTGCGGGCCAGCGCGACCGAGCTGGTCGACTTGCCCTCCGCCGTGCGCGAGCTGGTCATGAAGATGACGCGCGGTGCGCCATGGCTGGTGGTGAAGCGCAATGCCGTGAACAGCGACAGATAGGCCTCGGCCAGCGGGGTACGGCGATCCTCGAGCGCCTCGAGCAGATTGTCGGCTTCCGGCAGTCGCGGAATACTTCCGAGCAGCGTGATGCCGAGCTTCCACTCCAGATCGTCCGGCGCCATGAT
>JBHYGP010000075.1:0-4839 GCA_051858935.1 Sphingomonas sp. | reverse complement strand
ACTGGTCGAGCTGTTCGACGAGGAAGGCGAGTGCCGCGCCGAGGAACAGGCCCAGCATGGTTGCCAGCAGCAGGTTCATCGTCGTGCGCGGACGGATCGGACCGTAAGACGGCATGGCGGAATCGACGATCGAGACGTTGTTCGTCCCGACGCCGCCGGCGACGCCGATCTCCTTGTAGCGCTGGAGCAGGGCATCGTAGAGCGAGCGGTTAGTGTCCGCATCGCGCTGGAAGATGTTATACTGGATCGACCGGCGGCGCAGGTCGAGCACACCCTCCTTGAGGCCATCGACCTGGGCCTGAAGCTGCGATTCGCGGGCGATCGCCGCCTCATAGTTCGAGCGCAGCGAGGCGAGGACGTTGCCCCCCTGTGCACGCAGCTGACGGTCGATCTCGTCGATCTGGCGCTTAAGCGCGACTGCGGCGGGATATTCGGGCTCGAACCGGGCGAGCAGCTTGGAATATTCGCCCATCAGCTCGGCGCGCGAGCCACGCAGCGCGGTGATGGTATTGTCCGTCAGCCCCTCCGCCGCGGCAAGCGGCCCGCTCTGACGTGCCTCGTTATAGCGCGCCTGGGCGGCGATCCGCTCGGCCTTGGCGGTGGTCAGCGCGGAACTGAGCGCGCCGAGTTCGGTGCCGACCAGCGTGGGAGCTGCCTGGGTGCCGCCGCCTTCCTTCTGAGCCGGGGCGTCAAGATTGATGATGCGCTGGTCGGTCGCATAATCGACGATCTTGCGCTCGGATTCTTCCAGCCGCGCGCGGGTCTGGGCGATGCGGTCTTCAAGATATTTGCGGGCATAGCTGGACGCGGCAAAGCGGCGGGCCAGATTCTGCTCGATAAACGCTTCCGACAGCGTGTTGACGATGCGCGCCGACAATTGCGGATCGGGGCTGTCGAAGCTGATCGATACCAGGCTCGACGAGCGGGTGGGTTCGATCGTCAGATTCGCCATCAGCATGCCGGCGGCACTGCGCTCAAGCTGCTTGCGCTGTTCCGCACCCAGAACCCGCGGCTGCTCGCCGGGCTCGCGGCCCGAATAGCCGTACATGAATGTCTGGTTGTTCGCGAGGTTGAGCTTGCGCACCACCAGCTCGGCCAGCGCACGGCTCTTCAGCAGGCCGTATTGGGTCTGGTAGAATTCCTGCGAGTAGAAAGCGGGCTTGGCGGAACCGTCGTCCGCGTCGATTACGCGTGCAGCCTCACGCGCGATTTCGATCGTGCCGGTCGAGCGATAGAGGCGGACCGTGGTCGCGTTGACATAGACCGCCATCGCGATGGCAATCAGGACCGTCGCGACGATGAACCAGCGCCGCCGCAACAGCACCTGGAGATAATAGGTCTGCGGGCTTTCGCGCCGTTCGTCCTGGACCAGCGCGTTCAGCATCGGGTCGGCCGTATTCCCGTTCGCACCAGGCTGGCGCCCTTCCGGGGGGCGGGGCTGCGCTGTGACGTCGTTCATGAAAGGTCGAACCCTTAACGGAGAAGATAGAAGAGGCTGAGCAGCGGCGCGGCCTGGATCGCGTCCTTGAACAGCGACCTGTTGGTATTGCTGCCCACCACGATTACGTCGTTGCCGAATACTGCGGGATCCTCGGCCCGCGCGCCGCGGATCTCGTTCATGTCGAACCGCGCGACCATGCGCTTGCCCTCGACGGTGCGGAAGACCAGCACTTCGCGCTTCAGCGCGTCTTCGCTCAGCCCGCCCGAAATCGCGATGGCGCGCATCAGGGTGGTTTCGCCCGACACCTGATAGACGCCCGGGCGCGCGACGGCGCCGTCGATCGTCACCTGCTGGCTCATCGCCTGATCGATCACGACATTGACCTGCGGATCGCGGACATAGCGGGCAAAGCGCTGGCGCAATTCGGCAGCCAGCTCGCCCGAGGTCAGGCCCTCGGCCGGCACGGCACCGACCAGCGGCAGGCTGAACGTCCCGCTGGCATCGACCGACCCGGTGGTCGTCAGCTCAGGAACACCGAACACGGTCACGGTCAGCTTATCGAACGCGCCGATCCGCGGTGCGCGCTGGCGCGGCGCGGTGTCGGCCACGGTCGGAGCCGGAAGCCCCTCGGCAACCTGCGCCGTCGTCGCCAGTTCCGGCTTGAAATTGGGCTTTGCCGCGCATGCCGAAAGGGCACAGCCCAGCGTAATTAGGGTAAGGAACCGGGCGTTGATAACGGCCTCCATCAAATGGTGTCGAGCTGCGCGCCGCATACCCCTGCGGTGCCCATCTTTAGGGGTGGGATTGCGAATAGGAAAGCCCCGGGATCGAGTTGTCGATACGTGGCCCGGATGCGCGCCCGATCCGCCCGCCGGCGCGGCGCTGCACCTCCGGCGGCGGGGTCAGGAGCGCGCAGAGAAAGGCGAAATAGACCGCGAAGCCGTCGGTGCGCAGCGGATAATCGCCCGCCGAGTGCAGCACGACGAACACCATCGCCATCGCCACCGCGCGCTGTTGCCGGGCGACCGTGCGGCTTTCGGGTGCCGATCTGATCGCCTGCCACGCCCGGCGCGCATACCAGACAAGTCCCGCTACCAGCGCGGCGAGGCCGAAGATGCCGAGTTCGACAAGGATCTGAAGATATTCATTATGCGCCTGATTGAGATAGGCGAATTGCAGCCCGTCGCGCGTCTCGTAACTGCGATAGATCGGGTCGAAGCTGCCGACCCCGGTTCCGAACGGCAAAAAGTCGCGGGCGATGCCGAGCAACTCGGGAACCAGCGCGACACGCTGGGACTCCCCGCCGGTGAACGAAAAGGCACCGCTGCCCAGCACGCCGGTCAGCAGCAGCACGACCACCGTGGCTCCGGCCGCCAGCGCGGCCACACCCCCGCCGATCGCGAGCCGCGGGCTGATGCCGAGCTGACGCAGCGGCAGGAAGGTGGCGGCAAAGCACAGCGCGATCAGCGCGAACACCGTTCCCGCGCGTGAGGTGGTGGTGAAAATCGCGACGAGGACCAGCGCAACGATCTCACCGGTCGTGGGTGCCCGACGATCCGCCGCGCGCTGTGCCAGCCACCAACCGGTCAGGACGATCCCGCCGCTAAGGAAATTCGCAAGATGGTTGGCGTTCGAGAAAAAGCCGACCCCGGCGTCGCGATTGGTGATCGCATAGAAATAGAGCGGGCTCTGCGAACCCGATCCGACCTGGGCGATCGCCAGCAACGCACTCACCACCATCACGCCCAGCACGACGGTGAGCAGCGTGGTGCGCGCGGCCGCGTCGAGTTGCGACCCGATCACATAGGCGACAAAGGCGCAGAGCAGCATCAACAGCGCGTCGAGCGTGCGCGCGGGCGTCAGGCTGATCGCGCCCCAGGGTTGCTCGCCCACCAGATCCACCGACGCTTTCGCCAGCTCGCGGCCGGGCAAGGCGGTCCATATCGAATAGGGAAGGGGGATGATCTGGATCAGCACGAGCGCGATCATGGCCAGCCAGATCAAGGCCGCGGGCCGCTCGATGCGCAACGTGCCGACGCGGCGCTGCCACACCAACCAGACGAACGCGCCGAGCGTCATGAGCCGGGTGAGAAATGCCCCCCCAGTCTCGATCCGCGACGCCCCACCGAACAGCAGTGCCGCGACAAGGACGGCCAAGGCAGCATAGAGCATGCCTGGTCGACTGGTATTGAACAAAACCGCGCATCCCCTGTGTTCGACGGTGCAGGGCGGTCCTTAACGGTCGCCATCCGGCTTGCCAAGCGCGGGGCCGGGGTGGCGCTTGCAATTCACCGCAAGCGGGTTAGGTCGCGTGGCGACAAGGCCACGCGGGGGCCGGGATCGCAAAGGAGTTGAACTTGGCCGATCACCCGCGTCGCGGATTGCGCGTCCTGTATCTCGCGACCGATGCCTATGGCGGACATGGCGGGATCGCGCTGTTCAGCCGCAACCTGATCGAAGCGCTCGACGCCGACGATCGCGTCGCCGAAATCGTCTGCCCGCCGCGCGTCGCCGATGGCGAGATCGGGCCGTTGCCGGGCAAGCTGCGCTATGACCTGAGCGGCCTGAGTGGGCGCGGCGCGTATCTGCGGGCGGTGCTGCGCCATGTCCTGACCGGTCGGTTTGACGCGATCATCGTGCCGCATATCAACCTGGCCCCGGTGGCATGGGCGGCGGCGAAGCTGAGCCGCGCGCGCTGGGCACTGTGTCTGCACGGGATCGACGCGTGGCCGGCCGCAGCGACGCCGCGGCGGCGCTTCTTCGGGCTGCGCGCCGATGCGATCGTGAGCGTGAGCGCGCTGACATTGGGCCGATTCCGCAGCTGGTGCCCGGTCGATCCGGCGCGCTGCGTGGTCATCCCCAATGCGATGGACTTTGCCGGCTATTCTCCCGGCCCGCGCGATCCGGCGCTGAAGGCACGCTATGGCCTGGCGGGGAAGCGGGTGATCCTGACGCTGGGGCGGCTGGACCCGGCGGAGCGCTACAAGGGCTTTGACGAGATTATCGAGTTGCTCCCCGATCTGGCGCCCGACATCAGCTATCTGATCGCGGGCAAGGGTGAGGATCGCGCGCGGCTGGAGGCCAAGGCGGCGGCGCTGGGCGTCGCGGATCGCGTCGTGTTCGCCGGGATGGTGCCGGAGGAAGAGAAGGTCGCGACTTACCGGCTGGCGGATGTCTATGCGATGCCGAGCACCGGTGAGGGGTTCGGCTTTGTGTTCCTTGAGGCGATGGCGTGCGGGATTCCCACGGTGGCGAGCGACCTCGACGGCGGGCGCGAGGCGGTGCGCGAAGGGAAATTGGGGCAGGTGGTCGATCCGGCCGACCGCGTTGGGTTGAAAGCGGCGGTCTTGCGTGCGCTCGACCAGTCCAAGGGCGTGCCCGAAGGGCTCGATTATTTC